>NZ_KV815059.1:14134-34917 GCF_001814145.1 Prevotella sp. HMSC073D09
GGTGGTTTCTGTGTTTTCAGCAGGTGGTTTCTGTATTTCCAACAGATGGTCTCTGTGTTTCCAGCAGATGGTCTCTGTGTTTCCATGAAACCGTCTTCGTTAGTTGCGAACAGCATGCCCTACAACCGCTCGCACTGGTGTTCGTAAGCGTACGAGTTTTATGCGCCGTTGCCCATACACGCGTACACACCACAATCGCCCATGTCCAGTTTTCGGCAAGAAATTTAACACACTGACTGCCCTTTTTGCGCACCAACCGCCCGCCTCGCCGCAAAAAATCGATTCTCGCGAAGGTTGTTTTTGATGCAAAAAGGGCTTAGTTTTAAATGCCACCAAAATGTATTTTTATTTAAACGCACCGCAATTTGCACCAGTTTTTTGGGCTATTTGTAGCAAAATTCAGTGCAATATGCGGCAAAACGCAGTGCATTTTGGTGCAAAATACCAGGTAAAATGCCGCAAAACGCACTGCGCTTTGATGCTAAATGCAGTGCATTTTGGTGCTAAACGCAAAGCAAAATGCTGCAAAATAGAAAACGATAAGCATAAAAATACGCTGCAATGGTATAAACATAACCTTTTAGAACCACGAAAAACATGGCTAGAATGGGCAAAATAGCCCTCAAAATGTGGCATTTTGGGGGTAAAAAGCGCGTTTTTGGACCCGAAAAATGATGGGTTGGCAACCAAAATAGAAAGGCAAAATGGTGCAAAATACAGGTTGCATTCTCAAAAATAGACAAGAAGAAAGAGGTGAAGGGTTAAAAACAGTAGTGGTTTTCCTACTTTTAGGCCAATATTCTCGCTAGAACGGAGTGAAAAACAGCGTGCTTTTGTAAAGATTTAAGTCAACAAGTTTGTTTGTTGGCGAGTTGAGGAGTTGGTAAGCTGGCGGGCTTGTGGGTTGAGAAGTTGGTGAGGTTGTGAGTTGATGAGTTGGTGAGTTTTTAAGTTGGCAAGGTTGTGAGCTGGCGAGGTCGTGAGGTTGTGAGTTGAGAAGTTGGTGAGTAGGTGAGTTTTTAAGTTTGTGAGTTGATACGTTTGTGAATGGGTAAGTTTTTGAGTTGGTGAGTTGATGCGTTTGTGCGTTGATAGAGCCTGCATGCAACCAGACAAGAAACGATACGAATGCTTATAGCCAAAGGCTAGTTTTACACTCTTCGCGGCATGCCCAGATACAGGTAACGGCAGAAACAACTAGGGAGCGGAAACCTGATATGGCATGTGCTAAATAATCACCTTTATCTCGTTTTTAGCGTAGAGCTAGGCACATTTGGTTTACTTCTTGAAGGAGCATAGTGCACGATGAGACTGAAAGGGTAAGCCAAAGATGCCAAACAAAAGCAAAAAAGGCGGTGAAGAGCGGTACAAGGAACAACCAAAGAACCTTAGCGGCCATTTATTTGAACATGCCACACATCATGCTGCTGCGCTGCGCCTGCGCCCATCGCCAGCACCGCCCCCACACACCAGCGCGCACAGATAACGGCATTTACTAATTTCTAGGTATTGCCGGGAGTTAACAATTGTTTTAACTTTGCAGACGTTTTTAAAAATCATATTATTCGTATTCATGATAACTTTCAAAAGAGTTCTTTTGCTCTGTACCCTTTCAGCCGCATGCGGCGGGGCGTTTGCGCAAAAGGTGGCATCGGGCGTGGTGCTAGATGCCGAAACAAAAGAACCCCTCATTGGTGCCGTGGTGTGCACATCCAATGGACAGAAGGTGGTTTCCGACCTGAACGGAGAGTTTAACATCAGTGTAAATCCAGGCGAACGGCTCAGCGTTTCGTATGTTGGCTATGAAAACAAGCAACTGCCCATAGCCGACACTCAACAGCGAACGGTGGTGAAACTTAACCGCGGGCTAACCCTTCAAGAGGTGAACGTGGTGGCCAGTATTGCCAGTGCGCGCAACAAGAAGGCCGTGGGAGCCGACGTTGCCCACCTGGATGCCGCCAAACTGCTGGCCAAAGGGCAAGCCGCGAACCTGAGCGACCTGCTGGACGGTCGTGTTAGCGGCATGCAAATGTTTCAAAGCAACGGCAAGGTGGGCATGCCCATCCGCTTTAACATGCGCAGTGGGGCCACACTCAGCATGGACCGCGATCCCATCATCTACATCGACGGCGTGCGCTACAACAACTCGCACACGTCGGACATCAACACCTCGCAAGATGCACTGAGCGCACTGAACGACCTACCGATGGACGACATCGCATCGATAGACGTTATTAAAGGACCTGCCGCTGCGGCATCGTATGGTGCAGAAGCCGCCAACGGGGTTATCGTCATCACCACCAAACGCCAAAGCGGCTCCACACTTGAACGCGGAAAGCTTGCAGCAACAGCAAAAATATCGGTGGGATGGAGCAACAAGGCCAGGGAATACACCCAGTTTGTTAACAACACCGACATCAACAATTTCTTCGTTACTGGGCATAACGTCAGCGCATACGCCAGTTTCACAAAGAATTTCACCCCCGGCAACCAACTCTTTTTCTCGTTCAACGAAAGCCACAACGGCGGTATAGTGCCCGGAAACAAAGACGTACGCCACTCGCTGCGCGCCGCCTACGACATGAAACAAGGACCGTTTACGCTGAATTTCACCGTGGGATACGTCAACGGCGACATCAGCATACCGCAAACGGCACAAGGCAGAAATGATGCCATTTGGAACCTTATGCGTGCCCAAAAGCCGTGGGAATATGTTTCGGAACGCACCTGGCGCGCCATGAAGTGGAAATACGACAACGACCGACTAACCGCCGCCTTGCGCATGGCCTACGTTCTGCCCTACGACATTAAGTTGGAAACACAACTGGGCTTGGACCTCAACCACATCGACGGACTTTACACCCTGCCCTACGGCTACCTGCTGGGCACTAACGACGAGGGCGAGAAAAGCATCTCGAACCGCCGCAACCAAAACCTTACCTGGGACTGGAAAGCCAGTAGGCGGTTCGACCTTGGCCACAAGCTGCACCTAACAGGCACGCTGCTCTCGCAAATTGTGCAACGCCGCGAGACGATGGACAAGACCTCGGCCTCGATATTCCCCGCCGATGTAGACAACATTGCGGCAGCTGCCCAACGCTCGGTGCTGGAAACGAGTTTTGAACAACGCACGTGGGGACTTTATGGCGAGGCCTTTCTCAACTACGACAACCGCCTTTTCGTTAACGCTGGTCTGCGCCGCGATGCCTCAAACCTTATCGGCCGAAACGTGGCCAGCATCTATTACCCCTCGCTAAGCGTGGCTTACAACATGGAGAAGGCCAAACTACGCGCAGCCTATGGCGAGTCGGGCAGGCTGCCTTACCCCACCGATGCCTTCACTTACTACGAGGTGAAGGGCATGTCGGCCTATGGGCCGCTGCTTGTTCCTGGGAAGAAAGGCAACGACAACATCCGCCCCGAACGCATGCGCGAGATAGAGGCAGGGCTCGACTGGGCCCCGGCGCGCCACCAAATAGGCCTTACCGCCTACGCACAATTCACCACTGATGCCATCATCTATACGCCCCTACTGAGCAGCAACGGATGGGTGGGCGACGAACCGCACAACGTGGGCTGCGTTAATGGCTGGGGCGTGGAACTTAGCTGGAACTGGAAAGCCTGGCAAAACGCAGCCCGCACGGCCGACCTTAACCTCTTTGTAACGGCCAACTACCAAGGCAACCGCGTGATAGATACGGGCGGCGCAGACATCGAAAACCTGCCCAACGTGCTTAAAGAGGGGCAACCGGCCTACGCCTTCTATTATAAAGAGGTGACGGGGGCGCACTACGATGCCACAGGCAAATACCTTGGAGCGAAAGAAACCGACGAATATCACTATCTAGGCAAACCCTTCCCCGACTTCAACGGTGCCTTCGGGTTCGACCTCCGCCTGCTGTCTAACCTCACGCTTAGCACCAAATTCAACTGGGCCGTTGGGGCATCGGTCTACAACCAAAGTTTCTACAACGTGGCCGGACTGGGCGACAACCTTAAGAAACGCGAAGAACTACGCGCACAACTGGCTGCCGAAACGGTGGGGACGGATGCTTACCGCAACGTGGCCGAGAAACTGGCACGCACCGAACGCAACCGCGCCAACTACATCGAGAAGGCCGACTTCCTCAGGCTCTCGTCCATCTCGTTGGGCTACGATGCCAGTTCTTTTGCCAAGCGACTCACATCGGGCGTGCTGAAAGGTGCCCGACTGATGCTCACCGCCCAGAACCTGTTTCTTGTTACCAATTACAGCGGCATCGAACCGCAAGTTGAATCCAACGGCGGAACACGCCAAACACGCGGCATGGGCAGCCTTTCGCGCGACATCACTAATGCTCCCTCGGCCCGAACATTTACAGCAACGTTGGCGGTAGAATTTTAAGAAGCCTCACCCCCAGCCCCTCTCCAAGGGGAGAGGGGATGATGTGCTTAATGAGTCGACAAAGCCTCACCCCCTACCCCTCTCCAAAAGGAGAGGGGAGTGATTAGCTTTGTGAGTTGACAAGTTCGCGAGTTGACGAGATGACGAGTTAACAAGGTGAGTAGCCACTAGGCAACAAAAGCATACGGCTTAACTCCTTAACTCCATAACTCCATAACCCCTTAACTCCTTATTTCCTTACAGCAACCCTATTAATTAACAAGGCCATTCACTCCCCCACCCTTTGGAGAGGGGCTGGGGGTGGGGCCAATTTCAAAAAGACAATGAAATCAAGACATATATCAATAGCCATGTTGGCCGTGGCCACTGCCCTATCATCGTGCGACGGTTGGATAGACAATGCCAAGACACCCAACAACATGCTCACCACCGAACAGATAACAACACCGAGCATGTTGGCCACCATTCGCACAGAAAACATAAAAGACGGGGCGATGATTGCCAATGTAAAGACCTTGGCCGGTGTGGCAGCCTCGGCCGCCTTCCTTACATCGGGCGCAATGACAGACGAGGTTGAACCGACAGTCAAGCCCAATTTCCTTATCTATAAGCAGCTTAAAAGCGACGACGTTAAACCCAACAGCGATGTGGCCGACACATGGAACAATCTGCAAAACTTTCGTGCAAGAGCCGAAGAGGTGCTACAAGTGGAGGCGAAACTAAGCAACGACGGCACGGAAAACTTTGATGCCGTACGCGCATACGCCCGCTACACAGGACATCTGTACGCAGGTTTGGCCTATCAGCTGCTTGGAAAGATGTTCTCGAAAAGCACAGAGAGTGCCGAGGGCGTGCGCGTAAACAACCAAATGGTAGACAACGAAGAACTGCTAGACAAGGCCCAACAACACTATTCGCAGGCCTTGGACGAGGCTAAGGGCAAGCTCCTGGCCAATAAGAAGGGCGTGTTTGTGGCCGCAACAGCCGTTAAGCAGGTGCGCATGCTCATGGTGAAGCTTGCCATGCAAAGGCAACGATATGCAGAAGCCGCTGCCCTGTGGAACGATGCCTATGCCAACAACATGCAGGTGGATGTGGTTTACAACATCAACGGCAACGCCAACCCCTTGTATTCGGCCGTAGGACTGCCTGCGATTAATGTACAGGTGGATGCCTCGTTGGTGGCTTCGCTTAAAGGGACGGCAGAGCAAAAGGCCATCAACACGGCCATAAACAAGGATGGACACCGATACTTAACGTCGCTGGAAAAATACGCTCCACTGGTTATCATCGACGAAAAGGAGATGAAACTTATCCAAGCCGAACTCATTGTGAGGGGCTTGATGCAGGGCGATGCCGCGCAATGTGTTAATAAGGTGCTTGCCCTTTATTCCACAGGGCAGACAATAACCGCCGCGCCAACGCTTAAAGAGTTGGCACATCTTCGGCACGTGTTCCTCTTCTTACACGGTTGTCGCATCGACGACCTGCGCCGGGCAATGGTAGAAGGAGCGGCACAAGCCGCATGGAACGCCCGAAAGGTTAAGTACATACCCATGCCCGAGACAGAATACAAGTAACAGGCGCATTCTTTTTGCCGCAGACCCATTGAGGTTCGTTTACAATAGCCGCTATATGCAAAGCTTTTGTAAATGAACCTCAATGCTTTTTGGCAGAGCAAAAACCGAACTTCACTTCGCAAACCTATTACACGCAAAAGCATTGGCCTCAACACTTCTTTGCCATAATCAAGTTTGCACATATCTGCATTAGAAACCACCATCAGGCACTGATACCAACACGCATCTCACCCAACCAAACGCCATAATAAAAGTTAATTTATCGCTAAAAATTGTTTTATATCAAGGATAACTATAACTTTGCACTCGAAAAAAGGTAAAAGCATAGCTGAGAATGCCACTGCAACAACACTGCAAACAGCGTGTTCGTAGAAGGCAATAACTTTACTGACGGCCTAACCGCCCCCAATTTACTTAACAAATGAACTAAAAATAAGGTTAAGGCCACTATATATTAGGTCGAATTATCTGCTTAACATCTCTGCCGAAGGACTTTTCTACAAGCCTCAACGCAATTAATTCAATTTGGAACTCGTGTTTTCTAACATTAGGAACAAACAGCAAAACAAGACAGACCAGCTAGCACTGAGCCACACTACGTTGCTCGGCCAACTAGGTACACCCTAGCCTTTGCTGAAAGTAAGTAAGCTTCCACCCCGCAAATGGGGCGGGAGAAACACTTTGCGCCTACGCCAATAAAGCAGGGTGCAATGCCTTACACGCTTACACAAGGCAAGGCATAACCCAGTTTGCACTTGCGCATACGCATTGCGCAACAAATAGGCTACCGCTATTCGCACCCTAACCCAAAGGTGCTTGCCCCCACAACAAAGAAACATCAATTTTCAAAAGTCATTCAAAATAACATCTATGAACAAGGAAAGAATCCTATCAACGGCAGTCTTTCTTGTCGGCATCGGCACTGGCGTAATGGCCAGCAATGCCTATCCCAACAACAACGGGACGGCACTTGCCAAACAGCTGACAGAAAGGACTGGGGCCTCAACGCCCAACAATCTACAACAAAAGCACAACGAGGTGAAGGTTACGGGAACAGTGTTCGACAGCATGAACGAACCCGTTATCGGCGCCACCGTGCGCGTTAAGGGCGAACAAACAGCCACCGTTACCGACATCGACGGTAACTTTACGCTTAACGCCCATGCTGGCGCAACACTCGTTATTAGCTACTTGGGCCACCAGACACAAGAAGTGGCCGTGCCGGCGAATGGCAATGTAACGGTTACGTTGAAGTCGGAATCGCGACAAATAGACGAGGTTGTGGTTACGGCCTTGGGTATTCGCCGTTCTGAAAAGGCACTGAGCTACAACGTACAGAAGGTGGGAACAGACGAACTGACCACGGTGAAGAACACCAACTTCATGAACTCGCTCAACGGTAAGGTGGCCGGTATCAACATCAACGCCTCTTCGGCGGGCATGGGTGGTGCAACGCGCGTGGTGATGCGCGGTCCTAAGAGTATCTCGCAAAGCAACCAAGCACTGTATGTAATAGACGGTGTGCCAATTACCAACACCTCGCATGGCGAAACGGGCAGCATGTACTCGTCGCAACCCGGTTCGGAAGGCATTGCCGACATCAACCCCGAAGACATCGAAAGCATCTCGGTGCTTAGCGGTCCTGCCGCCGCGGCCCTTTATGGTTCGGCTGCCGCACAAGGCGTTGTGATGATTACCACCAAGAAAGGCAAGGAAGGCAAGGTTAGCGTTACCGTTAGCCACAGCACGCAGTTTGCAAACCCCTTCATCATGCCCGAGTTCCAAAACGAGTATGTTAACAAACCCGGAAGTGTTGCCAGCTGGGGCGAGAAAAGGCCGTCGGCGTATGGCAACTACGAGCCCAAGAACTTCTTCAACACGGGTACGAACATACAAAACAACGTGGCCCTTACCGCCGGCAACGACAAGAACCAAACTTACTTGTCGCTGGGTACTACCAATGCAGCCGGCATCTTGCCCAACAACAAGTACAACCGCTACAACTTGACGTTCAGAAACACAACGAACATGCTCGGCGACAAGCTGACACTAGACTTTGGACTGAACTACATTCTTGAAAACGACCGCAACCTTACCGCACAAGGACAATGGTTTAACCCCCTAACGGCCGTTTACCTATTCCCCCGCGGCGAAAGTTTCGATGCCGTTCGCACCTACGAGATATTCGACCCCAACCGCAATGTGTATGTACAGAACTGGAATTATGGCGACGCGCTGAAAATGCAAAACCCCTATTGGGTTACAAACCGCATGGTTCGCGAAAACCACCGCAGCCGTTACATGCTTAGCGGAAGCCTTAAATACAAGATTACCGACTGGCTAGACGTTACGGGAAGATTGCGCTGGGACGATGCTGCCGTTAAACAAGAAGACAAACGCTACGCTTCTACCATCGACCTCTTCGCACATTCGAAGTACGGGTACTACGGACATGCTAAGATTAACGACCAATCGCTATACGGCGACTTGATGGCTAATGTAAACAAGTCGTTCGAAAACTTCTCCATCGGTGCCAACGTGGGCGGTTCGTTCTCGCGAACAAAATACGATAACGAAGGCCATCAGGGTGGTTTGAAGGCACCATCGAACATCTTCACCCCCAACGCCATCGACTATTCGCTGGTTACAAACGACAACCGCCCCATCTACGACCTGCACAAACATGCCGTGAACTCGCTCTTTGCCAACGTTGAATTGGGATGGAAGAGCATGGTTTACCTAACCCTTACGGGACGTAACGACTGGGATTCGGCACTCGACGGCACCAGCAACGAGTCGTTCTTCTATCCCTCAGTGGGTATGTCGGGCGTTATTTCGCAAATGGTTAAGCTGCCTAAGTTTATCAATTACATGAAGGTTCGCGCCTCGTGGGCATCGGTAGGTAGTGCCATTTCGCCCAACATCACCTCGCGCTGGCGTTACGAATACGTTCCAGCATCGGGCACCTACCGCACCGTCACCTATCGTTTCCCCAAGACATTCTATCCTGAACGCACCGACTCGTGGGAGGCAGGTCTTACCGCACGCTTCCTTAACAATGCGCTTACGCTCGACCTTACGCTCTACCAAAGCAACACGCGCAAGCAAACCTTCCTGCGCGACGTAACGGCAGGAGGATACGATAAGGAGTATATCCAGCTGGGTAACGTGCGCAACAGGGGTATAGAACTGTCGCTTGGCTACAATCACCGCTTTGGCGACTTGGATTGGAACTCTTCGTTCACGTTCAGTTCAAACCAAAACAAGATTGTTAAGCTGTTCGACGACGACAGAGAAGTGTCGAAGAAGGGCGGACTGAGCGGTGCCGAAATCATCTTGAAAAAGGGCGGCACGATGGGCGACATCTACATGTCTACCGACTTCCTTCGCGACAACGAGGGCAACATCGCTACCGACAACACGGGTAGTGTGCTGCAACGTAACCTAGACAACCCCGAATACCGCGGCTCTGTATTGCCCAAAGCCAACATCGGTTTCTCTAACGAGTTCGCTTGGAAGGGTTTCAACTTCGGTTTCCTTATCACAGCTCGCTTTGGCGGCATCGTTCTATCGCAAACGCAAGCCATTCTCGACGCGTGGGGTGTTTCGAAAGCATCGGCAGACGCTCGCAACAACGGCGGCATCAACCTCAATGGCGGTAAGATTAGTGCCGAGAACTACTATCGCATCGTAGGTGGCGACAACCCCATTTGGAGCGAATACATTTACAGTGCAACCAATGCACGCGTACAAGAGGCGCATTTGGGCTACACGCTGCCCAAGAAGTGGCTCAAAGGCATGGAACTGTCGTTGGGACTAACTGCGAACAACCTCTTCTTCATTTACAACAAGGCACCATTCGACCCAGAAGCCGTTGCCTCGACAGGTACCTACTATCAGGGTTTCGACTACTTTATGCAGCCTAGCTTGCGCTCGTTGGGTTTCAACGTAAAACTGAAATTCTAACGCACAAGCATACATTTTATATATTCAACACAAAGAATACAACGATGAACAACAAACATATATTGAAGTCGATGGCCTTGGGAGCCCTGCTAGTAGGCGGCTTAGCCATGCAAACGGCTTGCACCGCCGGTTTCGAAGAGGCCAACCGCCCCGGCCATAAGGTATCGGCAGATGAGCTGGACCGCGACAACTACTCCACCAGTTCGTTCCTTACCCAATTGGTAAACGAGGCTTTCCCCGAACAAGAGAACACGTATCAGATGACCGAAGACCTCATCGGCAACTATCTGGGCCGCTATATGACTTATGCCAACAATGGTTTCAGCGACAAGAACTTCGCCCGTTTCAATGCGCCCAATGGCTGGGTGAGCTGGCCATTCAACAATTCACTGCCCAAAGCAACGTCGGCTTTCA
The DNA here is from genome assembly GCF_001814145.1 of Prevotella sp. HMSC073D09. Classification (NCBI taxonomy): domain Bacteria; kingdom Pseudomonadati; phylum Bacteroidota; class Bacteroidia; order Bacteroidales; family Prevotellaceae; genus Prevotella; species Prevotella sp. HMSC073D09. Next base: position 24,479 of record NZ_KV815059.1, read on the forward strand.
AAGCCATCGCTGCCAAAACGGGTCGCGAAGGTGTGCTCTACGCCCAGGCATTGGTGCTCCGTGCACAGGTTTACCAACGCTATGTTGACATGTATGGCGCATTGCCCGTGGGCTTAGAGCAAGACGATGCCGCCTACTCTTCGCAAGAAGACGTATATAAGTTACTCGTTGCCAACCTAGACACGGCCGCATTGCTGCTCAAACCGTTCAACACTTCAACGGTAAACGAAGAGAACGACAAGGTTTATGAGGGCAAAGTGTCTAAATGGTATAAGTTGGCCAACTCCTTAAAGTTGAGAATGGCCATACGCATGCGCTATGCCGACCCTGCATTCGCCAAGAAAACGGGTGAGGCTGCCGTTGCTGCTGGCGTTATTACGAGCAACGACGACAATTGCGCCGTTACCTATGTACCCAACGGACAATATAAAACTTCTATTGAATGGGGCGACAGCCGCGCTTGTGCCGACTTGGAATGTTTCCTCACGGGTTATGCCGACCCACGCCTTAGAACGTACTTCAAACCTGCACAAAAGACATCGGGACGTGCCATCGTGGGCTGCCTGGCTGGTGCAAAGATTGAGAATAAGAAGAAGGCCGATGAGATTTATTCGGCTGCCAACGTGGCTCAGAACACTCGTGGCGTGTGGCTAACTGCCGCAGAAATGGCGTTTTGCCGCGCAGAAGGCGTGCTAGCCGGTTGGAGCGGCATGGGCGGAACGGCCAAAGACCTGTACGAAGAGGGCGTAAAACTGTCGTTCGAACAATGGGGAGCAGGCAGTGCTGCAAGCTATCTGGAAAACAGCACGGCCAAACAAGCCGACTATACTGATGCCGAAGGAGGTTTCGGACAATCGCAAGCTGCCGTTAGCACCATCACCATCAAATGGAACGACGGCGCAACAGCCGAGGAAAAGCTCGAACGACTGATGACACAAAAGTGGATTGCACTCTTCCCTGATGGGCAAGAGGCTTGGAGCGAGCTGCGCCGAACGGGCTATCCCAAAGTGTTCCCTGTGGCTCAAAGCACATCGGGATACAGCTTGAAGGTGCCCAACCGCATTCCTTTCGCCGTAGACGAACTTACTAAAAACCCCACCAACTATCGCAAAGCGGTGCAACTTATCGGCGGAAACGACGACTACGCAACGAAAATGTGGTGGCAAAAGAAGTAAAGGAATAAATGCTAAGGAGTAAAGGAGTGAAGGGATAAAGAGGAGTTATGGAGTTGCGCCAAACCGCGATACGGCTATGGCTAATGGCTTTTAAGCCCACCAACTCCACCTCTCCTCGTTAACAGGTAAACCTGTAAACTCCCCAACTAGTGAACTAGTAACTCGTTAACCCAACATTATAAAATTAGATTTCGATGAATATTAAGAATAAAACCCTGCTGTGGCTTGCGGCTGCTACGATGTCGCTCACGGCATGCAGCGACTGGACCGAGACGGAAATAAAGAACCCAACCGACTTGACCGCCACCAACAAAAGCGAAGCCTATTATGCCAAGCTGCGCGAATACAAGAACAGCGACCATCCCAAAGCATTCGGATGGTTTGGCAACTGGACTGGCGATGCAGCCATGCTCAACAACTCGCTCAAAGGTCTGCCAGACAGTGTAGACTTCGTTTCGCTCTGGGGAAACTGGCGAAACCTAAACGACAAACAAAAGAGAGACCTGCAATTTGTTCAGCAAGTAAAAGGAACGAAGGTGCTGATGTGCTTTATCGTAATGGACATTGGCGACCAAATGACGCCGCCTTTACCCGCAGACAAGGCCAAAGCTGGAACAACTTGGAAAGAATGGAGGAAGGAATTCTGGGGCTGGGGCGACTCGAATGAGTCGAGAATTGCAGCCGCCGAGAAGTATGCCAACGCCATTTGCGACAGCATTGACAAGTATGGATACGACGGATTCGACATCGATGCCGAACCTAACTTCGCACAACCTTTCGCTACCGACAAGGAGATGTGGACCGAACAAGGCGTGATGACGGCCTTCGTTCAAACACTAAGCAAGCGCATCGGCCCCAAGTCGGGTACCAATAAGATGCTCGTTGTTGACGGCGAGCCCGATGCGTTGCCCGAATCGCTGGGCGACCACTTCGACCACTTCATCCTACAAGCTTACAGCACCTACAGCGACGAACAGCTTAATAGCCGTTTGAGAACGCAAATTGAACACTTCAAGAATACACTCACCCCCGAACAGGTGGCAAAGAAAATCATCGTTTGCGAGAACTTTGAGAACTATGCCGCAAAAGGTGGCGTAGACTTCCGCACGAAACAGGGCAATATCTTACCCTCGCTCCTCGGCATGGCCTACTGGCAACCCACCTATAACGGACAAACCTACCAAAAAGGTGGTGTGGGTTCGTACCACATGGAGTACGAATACGGACAGTCTTCGGCGCAAACCACCTATCCATGGTTGCGCAAGGCCATACAGATTATGAACCCTTCTTTGAAGTAAACAACACTTAACCATTACGCAAGAATGAAAAGATACAGCATAACCATTAAGGCTGCTGCAATGGCCATTGCAGCCCTTTCGTTGGCCGCATGCAACAATGCCGAATATAGCGAGCTTACCAATCAGGCCTATTTCGAGCAAACGCGCACCAACGCCAACACATCTATGAAGATTACGGTGGGCGAAGACAACGTGCAACAGAACTTCTACGTTAGGCTATCATCGCCTGCCGAGCAAGCCAGCACTTTCGAAGTGTCGGTAGACGAGGCTGCCCTGAACGAGTATAACGCACGCAATGCCACCCACTACGTGGCCTTGCCCGCTAGCGAATACGAGCTTACCAACACCGAAACCACGGTTAACGCTGGCGGCGTAAGCTCTACGCCTGTGCAACTTACGGTGAAACCGCTATCCAACGAGGTGAAAAACTCGGGTAAGAAGTATGCCGTGCCCTTAAAGTTGAAAAGCAAAAACGGCGTGAACGACGTGCTCGAACCTGGCAGTAAGCTTGTGTGCATCATCGATCAAGTTGTTCGTCAAGACGTTCCCGTCATCAATTCGGCCGCACGCATCACCTTCAACATGCGCCAAGAGTACGCACTAACGGCATGGACGGTAGAAATGAACGTTAACATCGACAGGCTTGGCAAGGCCATCGGCGAACTGAACAACCAGATGCTCTTCGGTGCATGGGCACCTTCGGGCAAGGACGGCGAGATATACACGCGTTTCGGAGATGCACCCATCGAAGGAAACCGCCTGCAAATCAAAACCCAGGGTTCGCAACTTAACAGCCACCAACTCTTCGAGGCTGGCAAGTGGTACCACCTGGCCTTTGTTTGCGAAGGCACAAAGCTGTCGCTCTACGTTAACGGTAAGCTCGATTCTTCGATGGATTTGCCCGGAAAGGTTGTCAACTTAGGCAACACCATGCTCTTTGGAGCTACCGATTACCTCAAAGCTAACGTGCAAGTGAGCGAGCTACGTTTCTGGACTAAGGCTCGTACGCAAAACGAAGTGGCCAACGACATGTACGTTTGCGACCCTGCAAGCGATGGCCTTGAGGCCTACTGGAAGATGAATGAAGGCAGTGGCGATACCTTTAAGGATGCCACAGGCCACGGAAACAACGGCAAGGCTGCTACACTTCCCACATGGAATGCCAACGTGCGCATCGACGGCAAATAACTAATCGTATAAGGCAGGTTCTAAAAATTACCTTTACTGTATTTTAGTTTTTAGCTGAGCAGGTTTTGCTTACTTCTTGAAGGAGCACAGTGAACTATGCAACTGAAAGAGTAAGCGAAAGATCCCAGGATAAAAGCAAAAAGACAGCAAAGAGCAAAACAAGGAACAACAATTGAACCTTTGCGGGGAATTTTTAGAACATGCCATAAGCCCAACCTGCCCCAAGGCCGACAAAGCCTTGGGGACAAGGTGAGCAAATACTTTCCAAACCAAACACATTCAGACGAAGATTATCAATATGAAATCAATCTTAAAGATAACATTGCCGGCCCTCGTGGGGCTTGCCACATTGTTTACTGCCTGCCAAAGCGAACCCGAAGTGGGCACTAAACTCTACAATAAGGGCGAAACAAGCAACTTGCCTAAGCTATACATACACGACTTGGGCAACCAAGGCAACAAGGGTGCGCTGGAAGTTGTAAACGCCAATGGCGAACTTATCGCTAAAAAAGACACCGTTAAATTTTATGTACGCCTCTCTTCTCCACTCGACCACGACCTAGAAGTGAGCGTTGCCGAGAATCCTTCTGCCACCAAGCAGGCTGGTGCTACGGCTCTGGAAAAGGGCGCAGTTAATATTCTCACGCCTACGGTTACCATTGCTAAGGGCGCTACCGTATCGGCAGAACCCATAAAGGTGGTTGCACAATTGGGCAACGCACTCGACACGCTGATGTCTACCCGCACAAACGGCGCAGTTACGCTTACACTAAACCCTGCACAAGGTGTAGATGTGGCCAGCAACTACGGCAATATGAACATCACCGTTAACTATAAGGAAAGCAATATTGTTGATAATGGCAACACCGATGGGCTTACGGCTATGGACCTCGGCGACTACTTAGTATACGACGACCAGAACAATAAGCTTGAGAAACTATACGACGGCAACCTGTCAACCGTGTGGTTTAAGCCTTCCAACGAAGGGCCATTTACTTTCGTCATCACAGTGTCTGAAAACACCAAAGTTACTGCTCTCTCACTCGTTCCTAGCGCAAGATACGTCAACTGGGTGGCTAAGAGTATGACTGTTGAGACCAGTGAGGACTGGAACACATGGACGAACCAAGGCGAGATTACGAGAACAGACAACAGCATCAGCAACGGAGAACCTTTCGTTGTTCGCTTTACCAAGCCCGTTAAATGTAACTACATAAGGCTCTCCAACGTACGTTCAGCCTCATCAAGATACCTTGTTATCGGCGAAATGAAGTTCTACAAGTAAAGCCTGTGGCGTTAAGGCCAACAGCATTTCGCACCCGTACGCCCTCCGTGGCACATACGTCGGCAATGCTTAAAAGCCCTCGCGCCGCGCTACTAACACCATAACCAACGCCCCCATTGGCCTTCATACGCCTTTGGGGGCGTTTCTGTGTCCTATGCCGAGAACGCTGACTTGCGTGCAATCTATCCCTTCCACATAATAAACAGCACCTTTTCGCGTTTTCAAAGAACTTTGAACTGGTTTTCAAAGATACTTAGACTTGGTTTTCAAAGAAACTTTGGTTTGGCAAACATAGGCTCGCATCAGCCATCCCAAACGGCAAATGGCAGTGCCTTTGCCCACACAACTGCTCTTCACAAGCCCACCAATCCCCCACTCCATAACGCCCCACAACAACATGTACACCAACGACGATACGCTACACTTCATAGCAGCACATAGAAACGACAACGTGCCACAGCTGGCTCTTGCCGCCCATAACGCCCCAAACGTGGACCTGCCCTTTGCACTCGACCAAATTGCAGGCTGGCAAACGGCTTGCCGAAAGCTGCCCTCGTGGGCCCAGAACCCCAACATTGTTTACCCGCCACATCTTTCTATGGAGCAATGCTCGTCGCAAACCACGGCCGAATACAAGGCCAACGTGGCGTGGCAGTACGTAAACGCCATGCAACAAGCCACACCTAACAACTGCGAAAGGGGGAAAGGAAATGGCGATAAAAAACAACTAGCCGAATGCGAACACACTTCGTTAGTAGACCTTACTGGGGGATTCGGCGTAGATTTCTGCTTTATGGCCGCACATTTCGCCCAAGCCACCTACGTAGAACGTCAATTCCAGCTTTGCCAATTGGTGCAAAACAACCTCAATGCCCTTAACATGGGGCATGCCAAGGTGGTGTATGCCGAGGCCGAAAGCCACCTCGAAACAATGGAAAGGGTGTCGTGCATCTACCTAGACCCTGCACGTAGGGATAAGAATGGGGGCAAAACGGTGCTTATCGAGCACTGTTCGCCCGATATTCTCCAACTTTTACCCATGCTCTTATCCAAATGTGGCTTGCTCATGGTTAAACTCTCGCCCATGTTGCATTGGCAACTGGCCATTGCGCAGCTGCAAAAACATGGCGCATGGGTAAGCCAACTGCACATCGTGTCTGCTAAAAACGAGTGCAAAGAGTTGCTCTTCCTCATCACCGATGGGCAAAACAAGGAACAATCTGCAAGCCCGTCTGCTGTGCAAAGCGAACAATTGCACCCCACCCCACTAGAAAACCCTGTCCCACAACAAGCCACAGATGCCGCCGACAGCACCCACATTACATGCCATAACGATGGCCACAGCTTTCAATACAGCCTTGCCGAGGCCGATGCAACCCCACAAACCATCTTGCAAACGCCACCGCAAGCAGGCATGTACCTTTTCGAACCCAACGCCTCCATCATGAAAGCAGGCTGTTTTGGCCTACTATGCAGCAGACTAGGGGTACAAGCCATTGCCCCCAACTCGCATCTCTTTGTGGCCAACAACGACATACCCACCTTCCCTGGCCGACGATTTAAGCTCGTTGCAGCCACCTCGTTTAACAAGCACGACCTAAAAACAGCCTTGCAAGGCATCGGCCAGGCCAACATCGCCACACGCAACTTCCCCCTTAAACCCGATGCCCTACGCAAGAAACTAAAACTAAAAGACGGCGGCGAACACTTCCTTTTCGCCACAACCGATACCCAAGGCAAGCATTGGCTGCTGGTGGCTAAGGGCTAAACGGCCTACAAATGCACCTGCTTAGCCACACTTTACAGGCCTATTGTTGTCATACGCCCCCTATCAGTAAGCACCACGCAGCAACTTAACCAGAAACAAGCAACAACAAATTGCTTGTAAGAACAATATATTGAGGTTTTAACGCTTACTTAAAATACTTCTCTGCTGTTGCTTTCGGCTGTTCAACCGTAAGCTGGGCTAAGCAAACCCTTTCTATCATAGTGCTTAATAACTTTACCATACGCGCCAATTACTTACTAAAGTTTCCCACCCAAATAAATAGATAGAAAAATAACAGTTTGTCGAATTTTCTTTGTAAATTAGTAATCGCAAAACAACTGATTTCAAAGACAAAACAACAAAACTGTTATGGAAGCAAAAATAGAGAAAATAAGTGAGTTATCCAAACTTTTGAGTGTTAAAACTCGAATGAGTGATGAATTTGTTTCATCTTTTTGGCAAGTTTGGCATCGGTCACCTGTTATCTCGCCTGTCATTGGAGAAACAGGACTGCCATAAGGTACAGCAACCCGCAACTTCCATAACACCGATATTCCTGTTTGGAGGTACACACCATTGATTTATTCCTAATCTTTTTCTTTCACCGATATTATCCTACTACATTACTACAATAAGGGGTAATACGGAGAAAGGATTAGGATGTAGTCAGAGGCAGCGGATAGAAATCACTACTTCTTGACTACATTCTACATTAGTCAGTTCAAAATGCATGATTGTAGGCTAATAACTCGCGAAATGAACTTTCTATAGGCAGGTTCTAAAAATTACCTTTACTGTATTTTTAGCTTTTAGCTGAGCAGGTTTTGCTTACTTCTTGAAGGAGCACAGTGAACTATGCAACTGAAAGAGTAAGCGAAAGATCCCAGGATAAAAGCAAAAAGACAGCAAAGAGCAAAACAAGGAACAACAATTGAACCTTTGCGGGGAATTTTTAGAACATGCCTATAGGGAAAGCAATGCCTTATTTGAGTTTGTCGTAGATGTCATCAGTGACAGGTTCCAACCATTCGTTCGATGAGCTATCCTCAACGTGAGTATTGTAAGTCAGGTGCTGCATCCAACTGTCTCTGGCGGCTCCGTGCCAGTGTTTGGTTTCGGCAGGGATGGCAATGACAACACCGGGGCAAAGCTCTACCGGTGCCTTGCCCCACTCTTGGTACCAGCCACGGCCGGCAACGCAGATGAGCACCTGAACGGCTTTGTGATGAATGTGCCAGTTGTTGCGGCAACGGGGTTCAAACGTTACATTTACCACGCCCCCCCTTGTCAGCCTCCATCGGAGCGAGATAACTCAGCCCTATGAAGTATTTGGCATAGCCCGTATTAGGCTCGCCAATGGGATAGGGTGTGCTTGCCTGAAATTCTTCTTTGGTCTGTATGTCTGAAGTCCACACCTCCTTGGCCATGTTGAACACCGCCCATGCCTTAGGCCAGCCTACATAGAAAGCGGCGTGAGTGATCATCTCCGAAAATTCCTGTCGGGTCACGCCATTGGCTTTGGCCGTATTCAGGTGATATTTGAGCGATGAGTCGGTGATGCCTTGCGCCACGAGTGAGAGAATTGTGGTAAGCGAGCGGTTATGCAGGCTCATCTCTTCCTGACGGTTCCACACTTCACCGAAAAGAATGTCATCGTTGAGATGAGCAAATTCCGGTGCGAATTCTCCGAGGGCGGTACGTCCTGCGGACTGCTTGATTTCTTTCCTTTCCATCTTTGTCTGTTCGTTTGCGATTGTACGTTGTCAAACAAAAGTGCACAACTGCAAATGTAGTTATTTACTCTTACATTTCATTGTTTTATTATCAAAAATTCTTTTATTGATTGAATTTTGCTTTATTATTTCTCTTATCTTTTTGATTTACTCCCCTTGCCCTAAATATACGTCTCTAGGTGTAAGATGGTGTGTGTGGGTGTTCTATAACTGTGACACAAAAGTGTACAACGTACAACATAAAGTTGTCCCTATTGCATACTTATCACTTGAAAACTGGGCGAATAGAGTAACCATAATATCTAAGCCCATGGTCAAAGACATTTATTACATTAGAATCAAATGCGATAGACCAAGCTCTGTTTGAAACAACCATATTGGGAGACGCAGTCCAATATCCCCCACTGTCACCCATCATTAGTTTGTTACTACTTTGAAGATATCCTGCTGCTGGAAGAAAAATCTTAGCTCCATTTATTTTGCTAATTCCCAATCTTCCATTTATTTCAGTATTTCCATAATTGGGTACCCACTCCCAATTACAGTTGTCTATTAACTCTTGGGCCTGTTCGCCAGAAGGTACTCTCCATCCTTCACCCAAATTATAGGTAGCAGCATCATAATTATCTGCCAACACGTTTCTTATATTAATATAGTCTTCCATTTTTAAGGAATAAATGTCTAAGTCGTAAGTCTCACAAGTTCTTCCGACATAATTGTTTTTTGCAGAGGTATCACCCCAAGCAAAATAATCTCCATATTCAGTGGGCTTTTCTGCTCCAATGTTACAAGCCGCCCATTTTGTCCCAGAAGGGAGTTTAAGATCAATTAATTCCATTTTGTTTATTATTTTAAATTCTTTTGAGTTTTTATGTTGCCTTTGCATTATCAATAAGAGTCATAACAGCATTTATCTTTAAGAATGAGCATATTATATCCTCATCTTTAAGATTAAATACTTGCTTTTCTTCTTCACTCAAACTCTTTTGTTTTATAAGTTCCTTAACAACTTCACCTCCATGCATAATGCCAATAACATGCTTATCCTTTATCAGCGGACTTCCACTGCTTCCCTCATGTCGATAGCATTTACAATGGAAATAATTGCCTTCCACTTCACCAAGAGCATATGCAGATTCTATATCAATTTCATATTCTTCATTATCATTGTTCCCTTCTTTTTTATGTAAGCAATAGCTTTCTAAAACATCCTCTTTTTCTGGCGTATAATCTAATATAGAAAAACCACCTTTAATATTGTTGAATTTAAAAAAGGCTAAATCAATAAAGTTAGGGTCATTATCTCTACCTCTCCCAACATATACTGGGACTACTTTATCGAATTCTACTTTTTCCCCGTCTATTATTACATAAGCATTGTCATTTTCTCTTAAAATATGAACAGCGGTGATAAAATAGTCATTCGCTAGAAATCCATGACCAACTTGTTTTTCACCTCTTATTATAGGATATATATATTGTTTCATGCTGTACGTTGTCAAATAAAAGTGCACAAGTGCAAATATAGTTATTTATTTTGAAATTTTATAGTTTTATTATTAAAAAACCTTTTGTTAACTGAATTTTTCTTTATTAGGTCTCGTATTTTCTTGATTTTCTCCCCTTGCCCTAAATATATGTCTCTAGGTGTAAGATTATCTAACGATTCATGAAATATTTTCTCATTATAATATTTCAATCCATCGACAGCCTTTTCCTATTCAGAGGGACAGAAATAATGATTTAGCTTAATTGCATTTTCATCGATCTGTGATATCGTTCTATCTTTCCTTGCGTCTGCGGATGCAAGGGTTTGCCATGGATATGCCTGATATTATATTCCTTACAGAGATACTGTTTGAGAGAGGAAGTAATATAACATGGTCCATTATCTGATAACAGACAAGGAGAATTCTTTTTTGTTGTCATAGTGCAAATATACTATTTATTAATAATTATAACTAAAGTTTCCCACCCTAATAAACAGATAGA
>NZ_KV815060.1:0-10926 GCF_001814145.1 Prevotella sp. HMSC073D09
ATTAGTTAGATATTTACTGAATATCCCTAAATAGGAAACAATGGAAACAACTTGAATTATTTGATAAGCGGTATGATTGTCTATTTCGGTTTATAGTCAAACATAATTGCTTTTGGAAAATTGTTCTTACAAGTTTGCTTACGGTGCGCCTATGGCTTTCCATACCTATTCTGTTTGGCTATAAGTTCACTATTCACTAGATTTCTAGAACCTGCGGTAAATAAAAGGTTGCCTTCTCGGATGGTTCAAAATCCGAAAAGGCAACATGAAATGGAGTGTTAAGACAACACTTAATGTATTATATCTCCGTGTAATGACTATGGCATACGCTTAGATCGCAAGTTGCAATTCTTCCGTCAACTGCTTGTGCATACTGGCGGCAGCCTTCCTACCGTCGCCCATAGCCAAAATAACCGTTGCACCACCGCGCACGATGTCGCCACCAGCGTAAATTTCCGGGCGACTAGATTGCATACCTTCATTCACTACAATGGTATTCTTGCGCCCTAATTCAAGTCCGCGGATGGAATTAGGAACAAGCGGGTTGGGCGATACGCCTACTGCAACAATCACTTGGTCTACATCGAGCGTCTTCGTAACGCCTTCGATGGGTTGCGGACTACGTCTTCCGCTCGCGTCAGGTTCTCCCAACTCCATCACTTGCAGCACAGCGGCCTTCACAGCGCCCTGCTCATCTGCAAGATATTCAAGCGGATTGTGCAATGTCAGGAAGCCGATACCCTCTTCTTTGGCATGTTTCACCTCTTCAAGTCGAGCAGGCATCTCTGCCTCCGAACGCCTATAAACCAGCGTAACCTCTGCACCAAGACGCTTAGCCGTACGACATGAGTCCATTGCGGTATTACCTCCACCCACAACCATTACGCGTTTGCCCAAGTTTATGGGCGTATCGGTGTTAGGATTGGCAGCATCCATGAGGTTAACACGTGTAAGATATTCGTTAGACGACATGATATTGATGGCGTTCTCGCCCGGTATGCCCATGAAATTAGGCAATCCGGCACCAGAACCAACAAAGATACCCTTATAGCCTTGCTCTTCCAAGTCGTCTACGGAGATAGTCTTTCCTACAATGCAGTCGGTGATGAATTTCACACCCATCTTTTTAAGGTTGTCTATTTCCACGTCCACAATCTTATTGGGAAGTCTAAACTCTGGTATGCCATACTTCAAAACGCCCCCCACTTCGTGTAAGGCCTCGAATACAGTAACGTCATAACCAAACTTGGCCATATCGCCAGCGAAACTCAAACCAGCAGGTCCTGATCCCACGACTGCAATCTTTATACCGTTGGCTGGTGCCAATTCGGGTACGGAGATATTGCCACTTTCTCGTTCGTAATCAGCAGCAAAACGTTCCAAATAGCCAATGGCCACAGCGGGTTCGTTCATTTTGAGGTGTACACAACGGCTCTCGCACTGCTTTTCTTGCGGACAAACACGACCGCAAACAGCAGGTAAGGCCGACGTGTCTTTCAAAACCTTGGCCGCTGCAAGAAACTGGCCACGCTCTATGTTCTTAATAAACGAGGGTATATTGATGCTAACCGGACAACCTTCCATGCAAGTGGGCTTAGCACAGTCAAGACATCGCTTGGCTTCCACCAAAGCCAGTTCTTTTGTAAGTCCTTTATTCACCTCCTCTACACGCGAAGTGGCGCGGTAAACAGGGTCTAATTCGGGCATTTCCACACGATGAATGCCCGTTCTTTCTTTGGGTTTCATGCTTGCTCGCAACTCTTTTCGCCATTCGGCATTACGATCTGTCAGCACGTCTATACCCTCTGTGGTAGGCTCTACGTCCATAGTGATGTCCGAAACTGTTTGTGCAACCCGTTCTTCCACTTGCTCAATATGGTCATTATAACGCTGCAACTCTTCGCTTTCAGCTTTCTTGAACGTGCCCATTCGCTTGAACATCTCGTCCCAATCAACCAAAGCACCATCAAATTCAGGACCATCTATGCAAACAAACTTGGTCTTTCCGCCGATGGTGAGCCTACATGCGCCACACATTCCCGTACCGTCTACCATGATGGTGTTAAGCGAAACATCGGTGGGGATGTTGTATTTTTGGGTGAGAAGACAACAAAACTTCATCATGATGGCAGGCCCGATGGCGAAAGCGCGGTCTATATGCTCGGCATTTATGAACTTTTCTATACCCACAGTTACAACGCCTTGCTCTCCATACGACCCATCGTCGGTCATAATAATCACCTCGTCTGAACTCTGCCTTACCTCATCTTCTAATATAATAAGGTCTTTCGAGCGTCCTGCCAATACGGATAGAACGCGGTTCCCGGCCGCTTTCAGTGCACGAATGATGGGCAACATCGGTGCAACACCCACGCCACCGCCTGCGCAGACAACCGTTCCAAAGTTCTCGATATGCGTGGGATTGCCCAGCGGACCAACCACATCGGTAACATACTCGCCCTCGTTGAGGTTGCATAGCTTAATAGACGAGAGGCCAACCTTTTGCACCACGAGTGTGATTGTACCTTTCGTTGTGTCGGCATCGGCAATGGTTAGCGGCATACGCTCGCCTTTGTCGCCCACTCTTACGATAACAAAGTTTCCGGCCTTTCTACTTTTGGCAATCAGTGGAGCCTCGATGTCGAAACGATACACCTTTTCGGAGAACTGTTCTTTTCTAATAATCTTATTCATGGCCTTGCAATTGATGTTGATTGTTTATGTTAAATATACAAGTCGCAGGTTGTGTTTTGGTTTAAAAACCCTGATGCGGTGTCCGCTCTTTTTAATAAGGCGAACACCGCCCAGTGCATTTCTAATGTTTTTGTTTTGCGCTTTTGTGCGCCTTAATGATATTGTCTTGTTGCATTTAAGTCCATTATTGGCCATGCTAATGGCCATGGGCAAGGCAACTAGAAGTTCTTGTCGTCGAGCATTTCAAACCCACAATAGGGCACCAACACCCTCGGAACGCGGATGCCTTCGGGCGTTTGATTGTTCTCGATGATGGCTGCCACGATGCGAGGAAGGGCAAGAGCCGAGCCATTGAGCGTGTGGCAAAGTTCTATTTTCTTGTCTTCGGCGCGCCTATACCTGCATTTCAAGCGGTTGGCCTGATAGCTTTCAAAGTTAGACACCGACGAAACCTCCAACCAACGCTTTTGTGCTGCACTCCAAACTTCGAAATCATAGCAGATAGAAGAAGTGAAACTCATGTCGCCTCCGCACAATAACAGGATGTGATAGGGCAGTTCTAGCTTTTTCAGCAGTCCCTCAACATGCTCCAACATCTTCTTGTGCGACTCGTGCGAGTGTTCAGGCTTGTCGATGCGCACAATCTCCACCTTGTCGAATTGGTGCAGCCTATTCAGTCCACGAACATCTTTACCATACGACCCTGCCTCTCTGCGGAAACAAGCCGAATAGGCACAACGCATCACGGGGAGGTCTTTCTCGTCGAGAATAACATCGCGGAAGATATTGGTAACAGGCACTTCGGCCGTGGGGATAAGGTAAAGGTCATCTTGTTCGGCGTGGTACATCTGTCCTTCTTTGTCGGGAAGTTGTCCCGTTCCGTAACCCGACGCCTGGTTAACCACCAACGGTGGCTGTACTTCTAGATATCCGCTTTTGCGTGCCTCATCAAGGAAAAAGGCCTCTAAGGCACGTTGCAAGCGAGCCATCTTACCTATATATATGGGGAAACCGGCACCAGTGATTTTCACACCAAGGTCGAAGTCGATGAGATTATACTTCTTGCAGAGGTCCCAATGGCACAAGGCATCTTCGGGAAGTTGCGGCATAACGCCCCCCTCTTTCACCACAACGTTGTCATTAGCGTCTTTTCCTTCGGGCACTTCGTCGGCCGGTATGTTAGGAATGTTGCATAGCAAAGTCGTAAGTTCTTGTTCGGCCTCGTCCATTTGCGCTTGCAACTGCTTGTCGTTCTCCTTATATACGGCAACCTTTGCCTTTACTTCTTCGGCCTCTTGTGCTTTGCCGTCTTTCATCAACATGCCAATTTGTTTCGACATGCTATTTGCTTCTTGTTTATTCTTGTCCAGTTTCTGCTGAGCATCGCGTCTGCGCTTGTCGGTTTCAAGCACTTTTTCGACAGCATCTTTTGCTCCCTTAAAGTGTTTTTTCTCCAACCCCTTAATCACACGTTCAGTTTCCTCACTGATGAGTTTAAGTGTAAGCATTCTTTCTTGTTTTGTATTTAACGTTATAAATTGCTCGCAAATATACTAATTTATTTGTTTTCTGCAAAAAAAAGCGGATATTCTGTCGATGAGAAGTTGATGTTTGGGGTGGATTTTGCAATGTGTATAGATTGCCACAAAATAACACTTTGACGGCGATAACGTGCATGTTGGTGTCATATTGGTGGATAGAATATGGCCTAAGCTTAAAGCAACGTGGGTATTTTGCGATTTTAATGTGCATCATTTTCAAGCGTGTTGCACGCTTTCATTCGTAAACGTAACAGGTTCTAACTTGGTAAGCCCTTCTGTTTAACGTCTTCAATCCATCAAATTTCTCCCAACTGGCAGGCTCATGAACCATCTACTTGAACATAAATTACGATAAAACCCACAAACGTCAACACCTCAAAAACTCAACAAATAAAATAAAGACACCTGCCCATAAACACGCATTTTTTGCTTGTTTCTTCGCCTATTAGTTTATCAACACTTTGTTCCCTTCCCCTACTCTTTCGTCAACAAAGTTCCACGAAAAGCTTAAACAAAACGCCTTTTTTATTAAATTGTAACATTTCTCGCCACACATTTACATATAATCCGCAAAAAAATGGCTATATTTGCAAGCTAAAAGGCAGTGGCCCGGCTCTGCCGCTGGCATCTTAATGATGCGAGAGGAAAGTCCGGGCAGCATAGGACATCCCACTTCTGAAAATGGAAGCTGTTGGCGACAACGGGTAAAGGTAGAAGAAAATAACCGCCCCCTCACGCACCTATTTGTAGCGTACGTGTTGGGGTAAGGGTGAGAAGGCGGTGTAAGAGACCACCAACCGATGGGCGATCATCGGGTTGTACCTTCTGGGAGCTGCAAGTTCGCGTATACCATCGTTTGAAGGTTGTCCGCCTGAAACATGTTTACGATGGAGGGTAGAATGCTTGAGCCTTGGGGCGACCCACGGTCTAGATAAATGGCAGGCACTTTTTTGCCCCACGAGGCATTAGAGTACAGAACCCGGCTTATAGGGCCACTGCTTTCTTTTTTCTTTTTTGCTTTTCATTATGAAGAAGACATTAAACACCATCATCACGTTTTTTAAGGTAGAAATGTGGCAGATACGGCGCGAAGACGTGTCGCCATTGGCTTACGTATGCCTCATGGTGTTGAAACGCTTAGTGGTTACGGTGAAGTTTTTCACCACCCGTAGCGTAACCGATTTGGCCTCGGCACTCACTTACAGCACGGTTTTGGCCATTGTACCCATCGTGGCCGTGGTGTTTGCCATTGCTCGCGGCTTTGGCTTTTCCAAATATATTGAGGTGTGGTTTAGAGATGCTTTGTCTAGCCAGCCACAAGCAGCAGAGACCATTATCGGCTTTGTAAACTCGTATCTTGTACACACCAAAGGCGGCGTATTTCTCGGTATTGGCCTTTTATTCATGCTGTTCACCGTGCTGATGCTTATCAGCAACATCGAGAAAGCCTTCAACAGCATTTGGCAAGTTCAGCATCCGCGCAGTCTTTTCCGCACCATAACCGACTATTTGGCCATGTTCTTCCTTGTTCCCATCGTCATTGTGGTAACTTCGGGTGTGTCTATCGTGATGGCCACCTTTGCAGAAGACATCAACGAGTACGTAGTGTTAGGCCCCATGATGCGCCTTGTCATCACCGTTATGCCCTACGTGCTGATGTCGGCAGTGTTCGTTTGCCTGTTCATCTTTATGCCCAACACCAAGGTAAACTTCTCGGCCGCATTCTTACCAGGCATCCTTTCGGGCATCGCCATGCAGCTGTTGCAGGTGTTTTACATTCATTCGCAAATCTTCCTCTCGTCGTACAACGCCATCTATGGTTCGTTTGCAGCACTCCCATTGTTCATGTTGTGGGTACAGATATCGTGGAGCATCTGCCTATTTGGTGCCGAATTGAGCTATACGAGTCAGAATATGGAAAGTTTCGACTTGCTGGGACAGATGGACGACCTAAGCTATCGCTACCGAATGATGCTTAGCGCGCTGCTATTGGGTAAGATATGCAAGCGTTTCGACGAAGGGAAACCTGCCTATACGGCCGTAGAACTGAAATTAGAAACCAACATACCCGTTCGCATTGTGCAGCAGTTGCTCTTCGATATGCAAAACGCCAACCTCGTTACCTACGTGGCTAGCGATGAGAAAGATACGCAGGCACGCTACCAACCAGCCGTTTCTTTAAAGCACCTCACCCTAGGATTTATGATGGGTCGCTTAGAGTCGGCAGGCAAATGGAACCTTGATTTCGATGTGCGCAAACACCTCAAAACCAAAGAATGGGTTGAATTTTATAAACTTAGGCGCAAATACCTTAGTGAGTTAGACGAGATTTCGTTGAGCAAACTTTAAAGATTTGTTGCCATTTTATCATTAACAGTCTAAAGATTATGCACATAGAACTAATGGATTTCGAACAACGCGTGTCGAGAAAGATACGTGTCGAGAGCGGATTTCCTGGGTTTCCCCAACCCGAACAATACAATCTCACGAAAACAGAAATCGCCGATTACCTGCTTGACAAGCAGGCCATACTAGACAGTGCTGGTTCGCAGCGCACACAATACACCATTATGGGCGTAATGATTGTTTTGCCCGTTGTGGTGTTTTCGGCCTTTCCACAAAAGGACATGCCTGGCGGAAACTGGGCCATCTTTGTTGCCTTAGCCATTGGACTTTGTCTGGCAGGACTAGTAAAGCTACTCACGAAGTTGCGCATTAAACATCGGTTGAAAAGCATGGCCGACGAACGCATTGAACGTTACATCGAAGATGTGTTGAACTTTAAAAGCTGACCGAAGGCGGCGAAGTGCTGGCCAATGAAGCAAACATGATATCCTAACTATTTTTTTTAAATCAAAAACAATCGACAACATGGAAAAACCAAAGACAGACTTACCCGACTTTATGTCGTACAAAGATAAGTTTACGCAAAGCGGGTTTATCGAGAAAATATCGAAAATAGCAAAGCGTGCAGGTGCAAAGCTGGTGTATGCTGCCCTTATTTTGTACTATACGCTGCAAAGCGACACTGTTTCGCTAAAAGACAAGACGATGATTGTGGCCGCACTTGGCTACCTTATCAGTCCGTTAGACGTTATCCCCGATGCCATTCCCATTGCCGGCTTGGGCGACGACCTCGGCGTTTTGCTCTATGTGCTGCGCAAAGTGTGGACTGACATTCCCGAAGACGTGAAGACAAAGGCGCACGACAAACTCTCGAAATGGTTTGACGAAGAAGAGGTTAAAGAGGCCGACAGCATTAATCTCTAAGTTCGTACCGTTGGTAAGTTTCTGTGTTTATGGGGGCTTTCGCATGAAATATCGAACCAATAGCTAACAAACGTATCGTTAGGGAACGTTCGAACACTCAAAACTCAGAAACTTACCAACTCACTAAGCCAATCGCTCTTTGATTAGCAACATTACAAGGAGAGGTATAACTTTGAAAGAAGAGATGCGTGGATGAATTCATACAGAAGTCTATTAAACAGCACCAGCCAAGTTGGGTTGGATGGAATAGTTTAGCATTTATACTAATTCTGCCGCAAAAGATGAGAAAGAGAAAAAGTCAAGCCATCTCCATAGAGAAAATCATATCGAGCAGTCTTTTAAGCTTATCCTTATTAAGTACTTCTTGCACTAAAACTACACCACAGCTAGATGCATATCTGTATAGGGTGTTTGACAACTATTCATTGTGCATGATAAAGGGTAACTGTCCGATTCCCAAAGGTGGTAGTAGATATATGCGGTTCGAATATGTTGTAAAGAATGAAACTTCTGACACGTTGTTGTTGCCAATAAGTATTGTACATGGTTGGAATAGTTATCACTCACATATAACGATAAGGGATAAAACACGCTCATTTGATGTTGTATTAGGTCAAACCTTGTCAAGAAGGGAAAGGGATGTCGTACTGGCGAAGGGAGGTTCTACTGTTATTACTATAACTTTATATCGCAATGCATTGGATAGCATTGGTATCAAACCTCACGACCTACCATCTAAGGTCGTACAAAATTTTAATTTCTTTTTCTCGTACGACAGGAGAGACTCAACTCATTTTGTAGTTCCCCAAATCAAATTTCACAACACAAACAATAAAGACAAAAACGACTTATACAATGGGGGATGGAGAACAACGCTATATTGGGACGTTCAATATGATAGTACGTACAATATTTTCTACTGTTTCCATAAGCCAGGTGTGAGAATACCCGTTGCAGAAGTAATACAGCCATGAATTGAGTGTAGCACTATTCGGTAAGAGCAAACCTCCTTGAATTTGCTTGTACCCAATTATAACCGTCGTTCCTGGTTACTCATATAACAATAAGACAATCCCCTATTCATCAATTACATATATCATCTTACCCGTAAAACATATATCCATTATGCAGCATACTGGCACACCCCCAGTCCAAAGCCAACCTTGAAACACAGCCTTTCCCCAATTATAACTCTCGTCAATAACCTCAAACTCACTATCCTTATACTTATTCTGGTATGTTTCTAAATCGATACATTCGCCTTGAAAATCATCTAACCACCTATCGTTGAACACCAATACACGAACATCATCAATGTCTGTCTGCTCAAAAACGATTTGTGCCTTATGAGTTTGCTCTGCGCCTTCATCATACGAAAAGATATAATTAAAATGCAATATCACATTTCCTCGCCTATACTCAATTTTATTTATGCGTGCATCGTGAAGCGAATACTTGAAATACTCGCCAAAATCCCTGATAATCTTCATCGTTATATCTATTTTAATTAGTGAACAAACAGTTCCATCAAATTTATTTTATGCGTTTAATGTTATTACAACATAAATGGCATTCTTTATTCTACCAACAAACCTAAGGACTTCTCTCTCGCCTATACAGGCATATAGGCGAGAGATATGTATCAGCAACAATCCCAATTATACAAGCAATTCGCAAAGTCAAGGTTCTTCAGCTGCTCTTTCGTTGCGAAGAAGTTCGCTACTCCACAGTCGCCCCACATAATTTCTAAGCCGTCATCGCCACTATTCGAATCCAGTTGAAATAGCATCTCCGTATAATCAGCTAACGACTCGTACATACGTGGGTCGCTTTGTGTAAAATATCCATAGCCACCAATCTGAGTATGCTCCTCGATATCCAGCATTTCACAAACAAGTTCAGCAATGTCGTCATCTAATTGCCAAAGCTCTTCTATCCGTTTTTCTGGGAAACAGGCATTCCACTTTTCTATAAAAGTTTTCTCAAAGCGATAGTCGGATGGCAATCGCCATTGTTTTTCAAGTTTGAATGACATGGATAAAGGCTTGTCTGTACAGATTGGAGTAATCAGTTCACCATCCTCGTCATCCTGAGGATTATAAATGGCAGCCAACTCTTCCGCACCATAATGATCTTCTATCGCAGGATAATAAATAACACGTTTGTTTTCATCAGAGCATGGATTGTCATAGTCGTTCCCCATGTCATAATCGCCACCAAAAATCCAAAACTGCATAATCCCTTTCTTTGGATAGATGGAGTTGTCTGGCAACTCTTCGCAGTTTATCTGCGCCAAAAACATCAGTTGTTCACCTTTGCTGTTGGTTGGAACTTCTGTCGATTTGGGCAAATAGAACAGTCCCCCGACCTTACTCTGTGTAATATCCAGAGCAGGATTGGACGATAATTTAATCTGAATTGCATCGAGCACGGCTTCTTGCTTAAATTCTGCCAAAAAGGCGTCTAGCTTTTCTTTCATAACGTTATTTAATTTATTCGTCAATGGTTATTTAATTCAACTTCAATGTCGATAATATGTTCTTCTGCTTTATGTTCCACACAACTTGCCATTGCATCAAGTAAAAATGTCCAAGTCTTGATAAACAAAGCGTATTTACTTTTATACAACCCAAATATATCAACGAGCAAGCACATCATTTATTGCCCCCTTGATTTGAAAATCATGCCGTATGCAGTCAATTAAAAGCAAGAGAACTTAGGCATCTGATGGAAGACGAGATTTACGTAGGGATTAGCCCCAACAGTTCAGTTTCTCTCAAAATATCATCTATTGCTTACATAATTCCAAGTTTCCTTGATAATCTAAGTTGCAAAAGCCGAGAGTAACGCCCTTTTCATGTACGAGGTTCTGGACAAATTTACATAAAAATCGCGATTTACAAGCCCATGTAGACAAAATACTTTTCGGTTGTTATAGAGAAAAGACATTATAAAAACCGAAATTCTGCCCCCATTTGTCTGTCTCAAAACATAGTTTTTTCTAAGAAAGGCAACTAGGCAAAAGTCATTCCATGCGTTCTCTACAAGTTGAAAACTGGCTGTCGATGGTAATTTACTTCTGCGTTTTTATGAAGCCACCTCCGTTGGCTGTGAGCAACATGCCCTGCAACCGCTCGCACTGGCAGTCGTAGGCGTATGTTCTCTCCGTGCCGTTGCCCATGAGCGTGTATGCGGCACAATTGTCTTTTGTCTAGTTTTCAGCAAGAAATTTAACATTATGAGTGCCCTTTTTACCAACCTATCGCCCACCTTGCCCCAAAAACGCGATTCTCGCGAAGGTTGGTGTTGATGCAAAAATGGGGTTAGCATGCGAATGTGGCAAATGAATATTTATTTAAACAAACCGCCATTTGCACCCATTTTAGGGCTATTTGCAGCAAGATGTAGTGCGTTTTGGTGC
>NZ_KV815060.1:11026-18914 GCF_001814145.1 Prevotella sp. HMSC073D09
AGCATAAATATCCACCGCAATGGTATAAACAAAACCTTGTAGAACCATGAAACACATGGTTCAAAAGGGCAAAATAGCCGTTAAAAAGTGGGGTTTTAGGGGCTAAAAGTGCGTAATTGGACTTCAAAAATCATGGGTTGGCAACCAAACTAGAAAGGCAAAATGGTGCAAAATGCAAGTTTTGTTCTTAAAAACAGACAAAGCAAGAGGCGTGAAAGGCAAGAAATAGTGGCTATTTACCTACTTTTTAGCCTATATTTTCGCTAGAACAGAGTAAAAATTAGAACGGCATTGTAAAAACAAAAAGCAGAAATTTAAGTTTTTGAGTTGGTGAGTTTTGAGTTGTTAACGTACCCATCCACAAACGCCCCAACAGTATAAAACCATTGGGGCGTTATAAGTTATGAAATACTTAAAATCGAAATTAATAAGCCTTCGTCATCGTGTTCTATATCGTTTCATGGCGCAACATGCACCCAGCACAGGGTTTAGACCTGTAAGGAATGCCAACTGAAACGGGCTAGAAACAATGCGCAACAGAGTTCTTTGGCTTATTTTTTGGTCGTTTCGGCAGCCTTAATAGGCTTGTAGGCCTTGTTCAGACCTGCAACAACATCGTTGGTGATGTCGAAAGCCTTGTCTGCATATAGCAGGTTGTCGCCTGCCTTGCTCAATATTAAGCTGTACTTCTTATCCTTATTGTATTCGTTAAGGAAGTGGCGAAGACTATCACGAAGAGCAGCATTATACTTTTCGGTTTCTACTTGGAACTCGTTGCTCAATCGTTGGTTCAGCCCTTGCAGGTCTGCGCTCTGCTTTTGCAGTCCTGCCTGAATAGCTTCGGCCTGCTCGCGCGTATAAGCGTTTTGTTGTACCTTTTGCTGGAAGTTGGCTGCTGCTGCCTGCAAAGCCTGCTGCTTAGAGGCCAATGTGCTTTGGATGTTTTGGCCCTTCTTTTGCAAAATGAGCGAATAATCCTTGCAGAATTTGTATTGGCTCATGATAGAGTCAACCTCCACATACGCAATTTTCATGCTGTTGGGAGCAGCCTTAGTGTTCGAGTCGCTCTTGTTTTCGGCCTGCGAGTTCTGTTTGTTGCAGGAAGTAAAAGCCAGCGTGGTCATTGCAGCCAGTGCCAACGTACCAAAAATGTTCTTCTTGTTCATTTAATTATATTTTTGTTGTTGTTTCTTTTTACTAAGCACTTTCTCTTGTGCCAATGGTTAAAAGGCGGTTTCAACGTTTCTTGCAGCATTGCCACTGCGCTCGTTCACGGCTGTTGGTGCCGCTTTTCTAGCCTCCTTATCTTGGTCTATCACGCAATGTATGCCCTGCTTTCTTAGGCCAGGGTTGTCGTGAATATGTTGCGAAGAGAACGTTCCGTTCTTTCTGAAAATCATCTTTACACATAATAATGCCACCGCAATAGCAATTATTAACAGGGATAAAGCCAAAGTTTCTGTCATTTTGTTTATTTTTGCAATCGATAAATGCCGTGTTCAAACGCTGCAAAGATAATTAATAATTTACGAAATCACTCAAAAAGAAACCAAAATATGAATAAAAGTAATTTATCTCCGAGCTGTGTCTTCGACCAGTTCAAACAAATCAATCAAATACCACGCCCCTCTAAACACGAGGAGAAAATGGTTGAATACCTTAAAGAGTTCGCAAAAAAACACGGATTAGACGTAAAAGTTGATGCTGTGAACAACGTAATTATACGTAAACCTGCCACACCTGGCTACGAAAACAGAAAGGTGGTTATACTGCAAAGCCATACTGATATGGTGTGCGACAAGCTGGTTGACGTAGAATTTGACTTTAACACGGATGCCATTCAGACTTATATAGACGGCGATTGGATGAAGGCTAAGGGTACGACACTTGGCGCCGACGATGGCATTGGCGTGGCCATGCAACTGGCCGTACTCGAAAGTAACGACATAGAACACGGCCCATTGGAATGCGTTTTCACCAGCGACGAAGAAACACAAATGACTGGCGCATCGGGTATGGAGCCCGGATTTATGACAGGCGATTGGCTCATCAACCTCGACTCGGAAGACGAAGGGGAGATTTTCGTATCGTGTGCAGGCGGTCGCAGCACGCATGCCGTATTCCATTTTGAAAAAGAAGAGGCTCCCAAAGGCTATTTCTTCTTGCAGATTTCGGTAAAAGGACTTACGGGCGGACACTCTGGCGACGACATTAACAAGAAACGCGCCAACGCCATTAAGCTGCTTACTCGATTTGTTTACTTGGAGCAAGAAAAGTACGATGTGCGCTTGGCCAGTTTCAATTCGGGCAAGTTGCACAATGCCATACCTCGCGACGGACGCGTTGTGATGGCCGTACCTAACGAAGTGAAGGAGAATGTGCGCGCCGATTGGAACGTCTTTGCACATGAAGTGGCAGACGAATTTCACGTTACCGATACCGCAATGGAGTTTGCTATGGAAAGTGCCAATGCAGAAAAGGTGATGCCTGTCGACGTTAGCCGCCGCATTATCATGGCTTTGCAGGGCATAACCAATGGCGTGTTTGCCATTTGCCAAGACCCGGCTTTGGGCGGAATGGTGGAAACTTCGAGCAACATCGCTGTTGTGAAAACCACCGACAACATGGTAGACCTGCTTGCCTCGCAACGCAGTAACGTGATGAGCAACCTCACCAACCAATGCAACGCCGTTGGTGCCGTGTTGAAATTGGCTGGTGCCGAAGTGGAACAAACCGACGGCTACCCCGCTTGGCAGATGAACCCGAATAGCGAACTAACCAAGGTGGCCATCGAATCGTACAAGCGCCTGTTTAATAAAGAACCCATCGTGCGTGGTATTCACGCCGGATTGGAGTGCGGACAGTTTGCCACAAGCTATCCTGGCATGGACATGGTTTCGTTCGGACCAACCTTGCGCGATGTGCATACGCCCGACGAACGCCTGCTCATCCCCACCGTACAAACGGTTTGGGACCACTTGCTAGATATTCTCAAAAACGTTCCAGCTAAATAATAATGAAGAATAAACGCGTCTTTTTGTTTCTTGCCGCGGGCTTTTTAGCCCTCGCCAGTGTTAGTTGCGGCAAACGTCATTCGGCCAAAAAGCTGGTTGAAAGCTTTATCGACGAGCATGCACAGCTGTCGTCGGTGTCGATTACTGATGTTGGTAAACTAGATTCTACCGACCGTGTGGACAACTCCACCATAAATGCGTTGCAAGCCGACGTAAAAAATGGTGGCTTGTATAAGCCCGATACCAAGTTTGGGCAACGTCCTACCAACACCAAGACTTTGCTTATGATTCGCGTAACACTCGAAACAAAAGACGAGAAGGGCGAGAAAAAGCCGTATAAACAAACCTTTTATCTCGACCCCGACCTAACAAGTGTGGTGGCTGTTAAGACAAACTAGCCCCCACACCCGTAACAACTACGCCCCCACAAACGCCGATATGATGCTTGTGGGGGCGAATTTATGGCGATTACTGAACACCGCTTTTGATAACTTCCTACATGAAAAACAAACCTTAAACTGAAACCAGATGTGCTTATCACGCTTGAAAAACGCTTACCCAAGCCTGCTCTCCTTCTTATTCCAGGCACTTAGGAAGCTGTTTCATCCCATCTAAGCGCATACCAGAAACAACGGAAATCAGATGCAGGGCATGCGTAACAATCAAACAAGAATGAGTTTGGAGGGTAAGCCCTAACCCTATTAAGGAGGTGCTTATTCAGCCTTGCATGCCCAACAAGAATGAATTAGGGCTGCCTACCCCACCCCATCAAAAAAGGGAGAACGCCAAAACGTTCTCCCTTTTATATGATGCGATACTTTCAACGTATGTCGAAAGCGGTTTAATTCTTGAAAAAGTCCTTTACTGCTTCGTTAGGAACCATCTTCTCATCGAAGATGTATGCGCCGGTTTTCGGACTCTTAACCATTTTGATAACCTTGGTATAAGCACGTCCGTCCTTTGAACCGTCACGAAGGGTTGCAACTACTTTCTTTGCCATTGTCTTCTATAATTAAGCGTTATTTAATCTCCTTATGAAGCGTCATCTTCTTCATGATTGGATTATACTTCATTAGTTCCATACGTTCAGGCGTGTTCTTCCTGTTCTTGGTGGTAACGTAACGGCTCGTTCCAGGCAAGCCGCTGTTCTTCATTTCCGTGCATTCCAGAACAACCTGTACTCTATTACCCTTAGCTTTCTTTGCCATGATAATTATTCTCCTATAACTTTAATGTCTTTCCAATCACAGAAGCCCTTAGAAACAGCTTGCTTAAGCGCTGCGTCAAGACCCACTTTATTGATAAGGCGCAAACCTGCGGCACTGATTTTCAAGCTAATCCAGCAACCTTCTTCCACATAGTAGAACTTCTTGCTGAACAAGTTCACGTCGAAACTGCGCTTTGTGCGATGCTTCGAGTGAGACACGTTGTTGCCAACCATTGCCTTTTTACCTGTAATCTGACAAATCTTCGACATTGCTATCTTTTTTTTGTTTTCTTTTTTGATACTTACTCCAAACAGGTTGCAAAATTACGAATTTTTCTTCTAAATACCTAACTAAATCAATTAATTATCAAAGATTTTATGTTTTTTGTGGTATTATACCGCCATTCGCGCGTACTTTTATCAAATATGGGCATCATTTTCGCATTCATTGATGGGGTTATGACATGCAACTACTCCCCTTTCTGCATAATAAACAAAACAAGGCGAACGCCTCAATGTGCCTCGGCCATAGGCCAAAGTGTGCATTTTAGGTGTTCGCCTTGTTTATATTGTGGCCGAAAAAGCAGGCTTTGAGCCACTCTTATCTAAGAGTTACCCAACCTTGCTAACTTTGAACGGCCAACGCCATTATGCGGTTTTACTCTTCCGTTGTACCCTTCTCCTGCTCCAAAAAGTTGAGCATTAAGCGCAGAGCACGGTTCGTTGCAATGGCCAAGTTGATGTCGCGACCGAAGTCTTCGTTCAATTTAAGAGTCAAAGTTTTTTCTTTCGTGCCGCAAGCAACCCATATCGTGCCAACGGGTACGCCGTCGTTATCGCCTGCAACAGGCCCGGCATAACCCGTAACGGCCATCGCATAGTCGGTTTTAAGCGTTTCGCATGCGCCCTTAACCATCTGTACGGCAACCTCTTCGCTCACGGCCGACTTCTCGGCTAGCACCTGTGCACTTACGCCCAAGAGGTTTTCTTTCACCTCGTTGCTGTAACATATCACGCCACCCTTGAAATATTTCGATGCTCCTGGCGTGGCAATAACAGCCTCGGCCACCCTACCGCCCGTGCAACTTTCGGCTGTTCCGATGGTCAAGCCATTGTCGTACATGCGTTGTTGCAGTTCTCTACTAAGCACTTTTGTTTCTAGTTCCATTCCATTATATTGTTTATGCTTACTCGAAAGTAACCTTCGAGAAAGCGGGTTTGTCTATCGAACAAAACACCTTATCTAGGTATTTGAAATATCCCGTTATGCCAATCATGGCGGCATTGTCGGTGGTATAGCTGAATTTGGGTATGTAAATGGTCCACCCTTCTTTCTCTGCTGCCTCGTGGAAGGCGTTGCGCAGTCCGCTATTTGCCGACACGCCGCCCGCAACGGCCACGTGCGTGATACCCGTTTGTTTCACGGCCAGCCGCAATTTCTTCATCAAGATGTCTACAATGGTAAACTCCAAGCTTGCCGCAAGGTCTTCCTTGTGGTTCTCAATGAAGTTCGGGTCGTCTTTAACCCATTTCTGCAAGCTGTACAGGAACGAGGTTTTCAACCCTGAGAAACTATAATCCAACCCAGGAATATGCGGTTCGGCAAACTTAAACGCTGCGGGATTGCCCTGCCTAGCCAACTTGTCGATGATGGGTCCACCAGGATAACCCAGCCCCATTACTTTCGAACACTTGTCGATAGCCTCGCCAGCCGCATCGTCGATTGTTTGTCCCAACACCTCAATATCGTTGTAGGCGTTCACCTTTACGATTTGCGAATTGCCGCCACTAACCAACAAACAGAGGAAAGGGAAGGGCGGAATGGCGTTTTGCATGTCGGGTTCTTGAATGAAATGGGCCAGCACATGCCCCTGCAAATGGTTCACATCCACCAAAGGAATGCCCAAAGCGCGTGCGAAACCTTTGGCGAAACTAACGCCAACAAGCAACGAACCCATTAGCCCTGGCCCACGAGTGAAGGCCACAGCCGATAGCTGTTCTTTCTCGATACCAGCCTTTTTCAAAGCTTGGTCTACAACTGGTACGATATTTTGCTGATGCGCACGCGATGCTAATTCGGGCACAACGCCCCCATAACTTTGGTGAACGGCCTGCGAAGAGGTGACGTTACTCAGCAACACGTCGTTGCGAAGAACAGCCGCCGACGTGTCATCGCAACTGCTCTCTATACCTAATATATATATATCCTTTTCGTTATTCATCCTTTATCACTACCTTGTCAATATCTCAACGCCATGTTCGGTCATCAAGAAAGTATGCTCCCACTGCGCGCTAGGCAGCTCGTCGCCCGTTATTACTTCCCATCCGTACTCGTCATCGGCATCTATAAACACCTTCCATGTACCCATATTAATCATGGGTTCGATGGTAAACACCATGCCGGGAACGAGCAACATGCCCTGTCCTCTACGTCCGAAGTGCGCAACCTCTGGCTCTTCGTGGAACTTCAAGCCCACTCCATGCCCGCACAAGTCGCGAACCACACCGTAATGATACTTGTCCGCGTGCTTAGAGATGGCGTGTCCGATGTCGCCAACAAAGCCATAGGGCTTGGCTGCTTCTGCTCCAATCTCCAAACATTCCTTTGCAACGCGCACCAGCTGTTCTTTTTCGGGTGTTGTTTTGCCGATGATGAACATGCGCGAGGCATCTGCATAGTAGCCGTCGAGTATGGTTGTGAAGTCTACATTAATGATGTCGCCCTCTTTCAGCACGTCTTCTTTCTTGGGTATGCCGTGACAAACCACCTCGTTGATGCTTGTACAAACGCTTTTTGGAAAGCCCTCGTAATTTAGACAAGCAGGTATAGCGCCATGACGGGTGCAATAGTCGTAGCATATCTTGTCTATTTCCAAGGTGTTCATGCCTGCATGTATGTGCTTGGCCACCTCGTCTAGCACGCCCGTGTTGACTACGCCACTACGTCTGATGCCTTCTATTTGTTCAGGTGTTTTTATCAGTTCGCGAGTTGGCACCAGCTTTCCCTTGCTTTCCCAATACATCACTTGCTTGTCCAAGTCGGTTGGTTCTTGTCCAGACAGGCAATGCCATCTCCTTTTCTTATTTAAAACCATTGTCTATTTATGTTTAAATCTTGCTTTTAAGTGCGCATGCAGGCACGGTGGGCCGTGTTCGTATTAACAACATACACACTTAGACTTGCAAAGTTACTTCAAATTATAGGTACGCACAAGGAAAACAATCACTTTTTGCTTCAACACGCAAAAGGCTTGACAAACAACGCCATGCGCTTGCACAAGATACAGGCGAATGCGCAAACGTGTAAGCACAACGCGAAAGAAGAAAGAACAAGTAAGAACACACTGCCCTACCATTAAAACCTCATTTGTACGGCCAATAAAAAAGATTGATTGTCTCACGACAATCAATCTTTATAACCTTAATAATCTAATACCATGAAAAACACGTTACAAAGTTACGATAAATATTTTAAAAATGCAAGCCCTTGTTGGTAAAACTATTAGGTATATAACATTAATTAATCGTTTATTTCCATTTTCGCGACATTATTATTCTTTATTGATGTCATTAAACCAATGTTTTTCGTTAAACCGAATGAACAACACCGAGCTTGCTCGGACATTGCCATGACGAGAATTGGAAATCGCCAACACGGAGCTTTGGG
>NZ_KV815060.1:19014-38164 GCF_001814145.1 Prevotella sp. HMSC073D09
CGAGGAACGAAAAAGAACGTTTTCGTTAAACCAAATGAACAAATACCGAACTTGCTCGAACGTTGTCATGACGAGAATTGGAAATCGCCAACACGGAGCATTGGGCGAAGTGGAAAGGCAAAACGTACTTTTTAAGGAACGAGAAAAAGCAATTAACAGACGTCACTCTGGGCGATACAAGTGGGCTTGTAGTGGCACTACAAAAGGCTTGTACAAGCACTACAAGCATCTTGTAGCGTGACTACAAACGGCTTGTAGCCCCACTACAAACGACATTGTACAGACAAGTTACCAACTTCTTGTTGGCAAACGAGTGTGTAAAACCAATTTTTAACCTTACGAAAATATTACCAAATGGTTGTTAGTTCGCACACTCTCCCAAGCCCAAAACACGTGTTTGCGAGTGGATAGTGGCTCAACACCGCGAATATCCCTTCGCACGGAGCTTGTTTACCCGAAACAGGCTCACTTCAAACACCTTGTTGTAATAAACGGCAATGCCTTCCTTTCCATTGCGTTTACATGGTCTTAACAAGCATGTTGCATCGTAGGAATGCCAGTCTATGCTATTCTTTTCGCCGCATTTACCCACGGCCAACAGGCTATTGAACAATCAAGTGTGCGAGCCTGCTAACACCACATATAAACAAAGAAGAAAGCAGGGGTGTGGCTTTCATGTACGACTCTGTCCTTAGGAACGAACTAATACAAAAAAAATTGATTGTCTCACGACAACCAATCTTTCTTAACCTTAATAATCTAATACCATGAAAAACACGTTACAAAGTTACGATATTATTTTCATCTTGCAAGTGTTTGATGGTAAAAGTAGTCTTCCCATAACATTAATTAAACGTTTTTCCGTTCCAATTAAGCTTAT
The DNA here is from genome assembly GCF_001814145.1 of Prevotella sp. HMSC073D09. NCBI lineage: Bacteria > Pseudomonadati > Bacteroidota > Bacteroidia > Bacteroidales > Prevotellaceae > Prevotella > Prevotella sp. HMSC073D09. Next base: position 19,895 of record NZ_KV815060.1, read on the forward strand.
TTTGCAAATTTAGTCGTTTTATATTCGCTTTTCCCTCTTCGCTGATAGCCGCTGGCGACAGGGCTACAACAAGTTCTGCGCTAGATGGCGAAAGCGAGAACGACACCAGCTTGGGGTCGAACAAAGCTTGCAATTTGTTAAAATCGTCTTCCGACATCGTATCGGGGCGTTGCAAATCTACATCTAAGTGCATTTGGGGCATAGACAAAGCCTTCCAATCGGGCGAATAAAACGAAATACTACTCTCTGGCTGTGGCCCTGCGTATGTTTGTACCAAACAAAGCAAAGAGTCGCCCGACGATGTGGGCAACATTTTCATTTGCAACGTATACACTTCGTTCATGCGCACCGAAAGAAAGTCGGCCGTAAGCGTGTCGATGCTACATTTCTCGCCAAGTGGACCAGCAATTGTGGCCGCTTTCTTCATTTGTTTCAGGTCGAGGAGTTCTTGCCTTCCGCTCTTTTCAAGCGCACCGGCCACAGAAGTGGGCATGTTCACCCACATCTTGCACACTTGCTGTGCCATCATCGTTATGGGCATGGCAGCAAGGCACAGCCCGAATAGTAGTTTTCTCATTGTGTTGTATATTATTTATCAAGATAAGTTAGGTACAAAAAAACACACGTTCGGCACACAAGTGCAGACTTTCACCCCGCATTTGTCTACGCACATAGCAGAGATACAGGCATGGGGAGAGTCTATTCATACACCTCGTCAATACCATACTCATTCATTCCACCATCGTCTTTGGCGCATGGGTCAAACCCTTCGGGAAGGTCGAACGTGGCCTTTTGCGTATAGCCCAATCGGGGGTCTGCAAACACTTTCTGCATGAAATAAGCCCAAATGGGCAATGCCATCGTGGCTCCCTGGCCCATACTCATCGAGTCGAAGTGTATGTCGCGGTCTTCTCCGCCCACCCAACAGCCGCTCACAAGCTCGGGCGTAAAGCCCATAAACCATGCGTCTGCGTTGCGGTTGGTCGTTCCAGTCTTACCGCCAATCTCGCCTTTGAGGTTATATTTAAAGCGTAGTCTACGCGCCGTACCTTCGTTCACCACGGCTTGCAGCTCCACGAGCATCTTATTGGCACTGGTTTCGCTTATCACTTCGTTCATACGGGGCTGGAATGTAGCAATTACATTCCCCTCGTTGTCCTCTATCTTGGTAACGAACAAGGGCGCACACCTAATTCCGCGGTTGGCAAATGCGGTGTAAGCACTTACCATTTCGCACACGCTCGACTCGCAAGGACCTAGTGCCAAAGCCATTGATGGGTGTATGTCGGGGTTGTTTAGGCCATAACTGCGTAGCAATCCCACAAACTGTTGCGGGTTAAGCTTACTCATAAGGTAGGCCGAAATCCAGTTGTTGGATTGCGCCAAGCCCCATTTCAAGGTTACCATTTGGCCATATCTACTACGGCTACCGTTCCGTGGCGTCCAACTTTGTCCTGCCACAATGTATGTACGCTGCACGTTGGGTGCCTGGTCGCAAGGCGAGAAACCATTTTCCATGGCCAACGAATAGAGGAAAGGCTTAATCGTAGAGCCTACTTGTCGGCGTCCCTCGGTAGCCATGTCGTATTGGAAGTGCGTAAAATCCAATCCGCCCACATAAGCCTTCACCATTCCGTTCTTGGGATCCATGCTTACAAAGCCAGCTCGCAAGAACGACTTATAATATCGGATGCTGTCTAAGGGCGTCATCACCGTGTCTATGTCGCCATGATAAGTAAACACGGCCATGTCGGTGGGTGTTCTGAAAGCCTTGCGTATCTCTTCTTCCGAATAACCTGCCGACTTCATGTTGCGATAGCGTTCGCTTTGCGTAATCGAACGGTTCAGAATTGAACGCACTTGTTCAGCGGTAAGCTTGTTGGTGAAGGGCGCGTTGGGTTTGGTTCTGTTTTCCTTAGAGAAAGCAGGCTGCAAGAAACGGGCTAGATGCTTGTACACGGCATCTTCGGCGTATTGCTGCATCCTACTGTCGATAGAAGTAAACACTTTCAAGCCATCAGTATAGATGTTGTAGGGCTCGCCGTTCTTCTTCAAGTTCTTGTTACACCATCCGTAAAGGGGGTCGTTGGCCCATGCAATGGAGTCGTAAACATACTGCGACTTGTTCCATTCGGGGTAGTTGCTCTTGTCGGGACGCTTGGCCATGAGATATTGGCGAAGGAACTCGCGGAAGTAAGTGGCCGTTCCGTCTTTGTGGTCGGTACGGTGGAAGTTTAGTGCAATGGGCTCTTCGGCATATTGTCTGTACTCCGCATCCGACAGGTAGCCAGCCTTTACCATTTGTGCCAACACAACGTTTCGCCGCTCCGTGCTCCTTTCGGGGTAGCGCACGGGGTTGAAGTACGACGGGTTCTTACACAATCCGATAAGCGTGGCCGCCTCGGTTATGGTCAAGTCTTTGGGTTCCTTATTAAAATAGGTGTTGGCCGCGGTCTTTATTCCCACGGCATTGTGCAAGAAGTCGAAGTAATTAAGGTAAAGGGCGATAATCTCTTCTTTGGTGTAATGGCGTTCCAGTTTCACGGCAATAACCCATTCGATGGGCTTTTGCAGCACACGTTCGATTGTTGAGTGCGCCTTCTCCGAATAAAGTTGCTTGGCCAGCTGTTGCGTGATGGTACTTCCACCGCCTGCACTGGCGTGTCCCATCAGTCCACGTTTCACAAAGGCGCGCCCAAGGGCGATGAAGTCGATGCCCGAATGGTCGTAGAAACGAACGTCCTCCGTGGCCACCAAAGCATGAACAAGGTGCGGCGAAAGGGTGCTATAGGGTATGCAAACGCGGTTTTCGCGGTTTTCGTTCCATGTGCCTATCACCTTTCCGTCAGCCGAATACACCTGCGTGGCAAATCGGTTGATGGGGTTTTGCAATTCGGATATGGGCGGCATGTAGCCTATCCAACCAAACCAAATGGCCACGAAAGCCAATACGGCAGACAGTATGCCAAGCACTAACATGCCCCATAAGATATGTATGAACCTCTTTCTCATTGACGTCTGAATTCTAAAATTACTGCAAAAATACAATTTTTCTCCCTATTACACATTCAAATAAGAAAAATTATACTTATCTTAGCATCCCAAATAGAGTACGTTATAATGTCAATGCAGATGAAACAACGTGATTTTGTGACGATTGCCGACCTCTCGAAGGAGAAAATACAGTACCTTATCGACCTGTCGCAAGAGTTTGAGAGACATCCCAACCGCGAGCTGCTCAAAGGAAAAGTCATCGCAAGCCTTTTCTTCGAGCCGTCTACACGCACCAGGCTGAGTTTCGAAACGGCAGCCAACAGGCTCGGTGCGCGCATCATTGGTTTCTCGGATGCCAAGGCCACCAGCGTGTCTAAGGGCGAAACGCTCAAAGACACCATTCTGATGGTGGCCAATTATGCCGATGTCATCGTGATGCGCCATTACATAGAAGGGGCCGCGCAGTATGCCAGCGAGGTGTCGCCAGTGCCTATCATCAACGCCGGCGACGGCGCACACATGCACCCCTCGCAGTGTATGCTCGACCTTTACTCCATATATAAGACACAAGGAACGCTCGAAAACCTCAACATCTACCTCGTGGGCGACCTGAAATACGGCCGAACGGTGCACTCGCTCATCATGGCCATGCGCCATTTCAACCCCACGTTCCATTTCATCGCGCCCAAAGAGTTGGCCATGCCCAACGAGTATAAGCTCTATTGCAAAAACCACGGCATCAAGTTTCAAGAGCATACGGCCTTTAACGACAAGGTGATTGCCGATGCCGACATTATATATATGACGCGTGTGCAAAAGGAAAGGTTCTCGGATCTCATGGAATACGAACGCGTAAAAGACGTGTATATATTGCGAAACGACATGTTGGCCAACGTAAAAGACAACATGCGCATTCTGCATCCGCTGCCAAGAGTAAACGAAATTGCCTACGATGTAGACGACAACCCGCACGCCTACTACATTCAGCAGGCCCAAAACGGGCTCTACGCACGCCAAGCACTGTTTTGCGACGTGCTAGGCATCACGCTAGAAGATGTGAGAAACGATAAAACCATCATCAAATGAGTGCAAATAAGAAAGAACGGCTAGTGGCCGCCATCAAAAACGGAACCGTTATCGACCACATTCCTGCCGACAAAACCTTTCAGGTTGTAAACTTGCTCGAACTGCAAACGCTTAACGAACCCATAACCATCGGCAACAACTATGCCTCGAAGATGATGGGAAAGAAAGGCATCATCAAGGTTACAGACAGGTATTTCACCGACGAAGAGATTTCGCGCCTCTCGGTGGTAGCGCCCAACGTGGTGCTCAACATCATCAAAGACTACGAGGTTATAGAGAAGAAGAAGGTGGAAACGCCTGCCGAACTCAAAGGCATCGTGCGTTGTAACAATCCCAAATGTATCACCAACAACGAGCCCATGCAAACGGTTTTCCACGTGGTAGACAAGGTTAGCCGAACGCTGAAATGCCATTACTGCGACATGGAGCAGGCCATAGACAAGGCACAACTGGTGTAATGCGCATGCCATATACGCCTGCACACACGTGCCAACAACCAGAATAAACGACATTTATCATCGGCGTGGTGCATAGAAACCACGCCCTAATCAATAACTAACACAAACAATTTCAACTATGAAAAGAGACCTAGAAATTTTCAAACTCATTGAAGATGAGCATCAACGCCAACTCAAAGGCATCGAACTAATTGCCTCTGAGAACTTCGTTAGCGAACAGGTGATGCAAGCTATGGGTTCGTATCTAACCAACAAGTATGCCGAAGGCCTACCAGGAAAACGCTATTACGGCGGATGCGAGGTGGTTGACAAGGTGGAAAACCTGGCCATCGAGCGAATTAAAAAGCTGTTCGGAGCCGAGTTTGCCAACGTACAACCCCACTCTGGCGCACAGGCTAATGAGGCTGTGCTGCTTACTTGCCTCAACCCTGGCGACACTTTCATGGGTTTGAACCTTGCACACGGCGGACACCTTAGCCACGGTAGCCTTGTAAACACGTCGGGCATTCTGTACAACCCCGTGGGATATAACCTCAACAAGGAAACTGGGCGCGTAGATTACGACGAAATGGAACGCCTGGCACTGGAACATAAGCCAAAGCTTATCATCGGTGGTGGCTCGGCTTACAGCCGCGAATGGGACTACAAGCGCATGCGCGACATCGCCGACAAGGTGGGTGCCATCTTCATGGTTGACATGGCTCACCCCGCAGGACTGATTGCTGCTGGTTTGCTGGAGAACCCATTGAAATACGCACACATCGTTACTTCTACCACACACAAAACACTTCGCGGCCCGCGTGGAGGTATCATCCTTATGGGCAAAGACTTCGAAAATCCGTGGGGAAAGAAAACGCCGAAGGGCGAAGTAAAGATGATGAGCCAACTGCTCAACTCGGCCGTGTTCCCTGGAATTCAAGGCGGACCGCTTGAACACGTCATTGCAGCTAAGGCCGTTGCCTTCGAAGAGGCACTTCAACCCGAGTTTAAGGAGTGGGCATTGCAAGTTAAGAAAAATGCGAAAGTGTTGGCCGAAGAGCTTATTAAACGTGGTTTCACCATCGTTAGCGGTGGAACAGACAACCACTCCATGCTGGTAGACCTGCGCGACAAGTATCCCGAACTAACGGGTAAAGTTGCCGAAAACGCTCTTGTTGCTGCGGACATTACCGTTAATAAGAACATGGTTCCTTTCGATACGCGCAGTGCTTTCCAAACAAGCGGCATCCGCTTGGGTACAGCAGCCATCACTACTCGTGGAGCCAAAGAAGAACTCATGGGCTTTATTGCCGAACTGATTGAAGAGGTTCTGAACAACCCAACCGACGAAATGACTATCGCCAACGTGCGCAAACGCGTAAACGAAAAGATGAAAGACTATCCTCTCTTCGCTTACTAAACACGTACGCAACAACTATTTTTGCAAGCGGGATGCACCTTTGGGATGCATCCCGTTTTTTGTAAGTAGGCTGGTTAATGAACAGACAGGGTGGTTGGCCGTGAGCTGCATGCCCTGCAACCGCACGCATTGGCGGTTGTAAGCGTAGGTGTTTTCCGTGCCATTGCCCAAGCGCGTGTATGGGTCACAATCATTTTTGTACAGTTTTCAGTATAAATTTTAACATTAAAAGTGCCCTTTTCTTCCACCAATCGCCCACCTTGCCGCAAAAAATCGATCTCGCGAAGGTTTGTTTCGATGCCAAAAGGGGTTAGCATGCGAATACGGCAAGACGTATATTTATTACAAAGAATCCCCATTTGCACCAGTTTTTGGGTGATTTTCAGCAAAATGCAGTGCGTTTTGGTACTAAACGCAGTGCGTTTTGGTGCTAAATGCAGTGCGTTTCGGTGCTAAATGCAGTGCATTTTGGTGCTAAACGCAACGCATTTTGGTGCTAAACGCAACGCATTTTGGTGCTAAACGCAGTGCAAAATGCTACTAAATGCGAGGCAAAAAGCATAAATATCCACTGCATTTGTATAAACAAAACCTCTTCGAACCATGAAAAACATGGCTGAAAAGGGTGAAATGGTCGTTAAAAAGTGGTTTTTTAGGGGCTAAAAGTGGGTGATTGGGGTTGAAAAAATACGAGTTGGCAACCAAACTAGAAAGGTAAAATGGTGCAAAATGCAGGTACTTTTCTTGAAAATAGACAAAACAAAAGGTGCGAAAGGCTAGGAATAGTAGCTTTTTACCTACTTTTCAGCCTATTTTTTCGCTAGAACGGATTGAAAATTAAAGCGATATTGTAAAATAAAAGATAATAATTTAAGCTTGTGAGTTCGTGAATTCGTGAGTTCGTGAGCTTGTTAGTTGATGAGTTTGTGAGTTGAGGGGGTGACGTGTTGGTGAGCTGATGAATTGGCGAGTTGATGAACTGATGAGTTGATGGGTCTGGTAAGGCGGTGAGTTGACTTGTCCTGCACTCCTCACTATTTATTCTAAGAAACACTAAAAGTCAAGACGGTTTCGAATTAACAAGTCAACTCATCAACTTGTTAATTCGTCAACTTGTTAACTTGTCCACCCTTCAACTCGTCTACTTGTCAACTCGTCTACTTACCTACTCGCCAACTTGCCTACTCGTCTACTTGTCAACTCGTCCACTTAGTTAACCCATCAACTCATACCCCCATCGACTTACCCGCCACATAGCCCGTAGTCCAAGCCGCTTGCAAGTTAAATCCGCCAGTAATGGCATCCACATCCAGCACTTCGCCTGCGAAAAAAAGGTTTTTACACACCTTACTTTCCATCGTATTGAGGTTAACATTCGTGAGCGAAACACCGCCGCAAGTAACAAATTCCTCGCGAAACGCCCCCTTACCGGTAACAGCGTACAAGTCGTTAGTCAACGTTTCAACCAGCTTGTTCAAGCCCTTCTTCCCCAATTCTTCCCATCGTTTCTCTGCTCCAAGTCCTGTCTTGTCTAATATATACAGCCACATGCGCGAGGGCAAACCAAAAGGATGCACGCTCGACAACTGCTTTCGCCTGTTGTTTTCCACAATACCTTGCAGATGTTCGGCCACCAATGCGCCGTTGGTTAGCCCAATCCAGTTCACTGCAATAGAGAAACGATAGCCACAATCATGAACAAAACGCGCACCATACGACGAAAGTTTGAGTATAGCAGGACCACTTGCACCCCAATGCGTAACAAGCAATGGACCCGATGCCTTATGCTTTGTGCCTACAATAGACACCGTAACATCCTCTACCACCGTACCCATCAAGGCCTTAAAAGCAGCATCCGCAATGTTAAACGTAAAGAGCGAAGGCACTGGCAGCATAATATCATGCCCCAAACGAGCCAAATATTGCAAGCCTTCGGCACGCGGAGAACCGCCCGTTGTGATAGCCACCCGATTGAATGTAAGCGGCTTTTGCGCCTTAAACTCCAACTGCAAGTCGCCATTGGGCAAAGGTTTCAGTCCCTCTAAGGCATGTCCTGTACGCACTTCCACTTCCAATTTATGGGCCTCTCTTGTTAAGGCGTCTACCACACTCTGTGCCGATTGCGACACGGGAAACACGCATTCGTCTTCCTGCGTAAGCAACTTCACGCCGCGCTCTTCAAACCATCGCCATGTGTCATCGTGGTCGAACACGTTAAAAAGCCGTTTCATCATCTTGTCGCCACGCGGATAAGCCTGTTTCAAGTCGCCTATCCTTGCAAACGAATTGGTAAGGTTGCAGCGACCGCCACCCGTTACAAGCACCTTGGCCAGCACCTTTTGTCCTCGTTCAAAGATAGTAACTCGCGCCTTTGGGTTCGTTTGTTTGGCTGCAATGGCTGCGAAAAAGCCAGCCGCGCCACCGCCAACCACTGCTATATTTAATTGTTCTGTCATTGTATCTCCTTGTTTTTAGCAAACGAAGATACGAATAAAAAACCGTTCGCACAAGGCTCGCGATACAATTAAATGGAGTTTATGAGGGTTAGTAGGTTGTGAGTTATTGAGTTTATAAACTCAACAACCAATAAACTCAACTACTAATAATCTGCTTTTCATGCCATTTTTACAGCATTTTTGTGTAAGTTTGCACTAACAAAAAAAGCAAGCATCATGAACATCGAGCACATTAAAGACAGGATAAACAAGTTGCCCAACCTATCTACGGCATTGGGTATGGAATTTATGTCCACCCCCGAACCCGACACATGCATGGCGCGAATGAAGGTAGACGAGCGCAACAGGCAACCTTTCGGTTTCCTTAGCGGCGGTGCATCGCTAGCCTTGGCCGAAAATCTAGCGGGCGTTGGTTCGCTAGCACTGTGTCCGGGCAAGATAAGCGTGGGCATCAACGTTAGCGGGAGCCACCTCATCGCCGTTGAAGAAGGCGATACCGTAACCGCAACGGCACACATCTTGCACAAGGGACGAACGCTACACCAATGGCTGGTAGAAATCAGAAACACAGCAGGCGAACTGGTTTGCTCGGTACAAGTAACCAACTATGTGATCAAAGGCCGCAAAGATGACTGACTTTGCGCTGTTTCGCGAACCGCATGCCACGCATGCCACACATTATGTTCAGCTACATGGAGAGGCGCGAAGTCTGCCAAACTATGCAGCCTTGAACCACGTTGAGGGCTTTGTCTTCGCTCCTTTCGCCATTGAAGACGATTGTCCATTGCTCGTCATCGCCCCCGACAAGGTGGAACAACTTGATGTTGAAACGCATGTGTCGACACTTGCACGTAATGCCACTGCCGTTGAAACAACAACAGTCAGCAACAGCCAACAGCAGGTGAGCCAATCGTACCAAGAAAGTTTCCATCGCTTTCACCAACAGCTTGTACAAGGGCAGTTTACCAAAATCGTACTAAGCAGAACAGAAGAGGTTACGCTTAAACATGCTCCCAATGCCGAAGAATTGTTTTGGAGAGCCTGCCAACGCTATCCGCGTTTGTTTATCGCGTTGGTTAACACACGCCGTGCAGGCACTTGGCTTATGGCTACGCCCGAAGTTCTGGTGCGAAACGACATGCACCGTTGGCATACCATGGCTCTTGCAGGCACAATGCGGCTTACTGCCGAGCAACAGAAATGGCCCGACCAAACGTGGAACAGCCCCATCCCACCCCTAGAATGGAGTGCGAAGAACAAGGAAGAACAGCGACTGGTGGCGCGTTACATCACCCAATGTCTTGCACATTTGGCCGACAATATCGAAGAAACACCGCCTTATACCCAAAGGGCAGGGGGCTTGGTTCACCTTAGAAGCGACTTCGCCTTTACCCTAAAACCTGCCTACGGACTAGGCGACCTCGTGCAAATGCTGCATCCCACACCTGCTATCTGCGGCTTACCCAAAGCCGAGGCATGGCGTTTTATCAGTGACAACGAACCCCATCGCCGTCTATATTACAGCGGTTTTTGCGGTCCGGTGACGGCTAATGGCGACACAAAGCTATATGTTTCACTTCGTTGCATGCAGCTGTGGCCCAACAAAGCGTGCCTTTATGCAGGTGGCGGACTGCTTAAAGACAGCACCGAAGAACAAGAATGGGAAGAGACGAGGGCGAAAATGGAAACGATGCTGGGGCTAATGCAGCCATAATTGTAGCTTTTAAGGCAGGTTCTAATAATTACCTTTGCTGTATTTTTAGCTTTTAGCTGAGCAGGTTTTGCTTACTTCTTGAAGGAGCACAGTGAACTATGCAACTGAAAGAGTAAGCGAAAGATCCCAGGATAAAAGCAAAAAGACAGTGAAGAGCAATACAAGGAACAACGATTGAACCTTTGCGGGGAATTTTTAGAACATGCCTTAAGCTTATGAGCTAATATGCTTATGAGTTTTAATGTAAACCACACAGGCTTAAACCATCTGAGTTTTCGGCAGCAAATAGCTTATAAGTATAAACGCTTATGAACAAAAGCCAACCGCCTAACGCATGAATTTGCAAACACATGAACTGATAAACTTACAAGCCCAAACATGAAACCAAACAGCAAACATGTATTCGAATAAAGAAAACATCAACATCCTTACCTCCTTACTCGTGGCTCATGGCGTAAGGCGAGCCGTGGTTTGCCCTGGTTCGCGCAATGCGCCCATCGTGCACAACCTGGTAAAGTCGGGTGCCATTAGCTGCTATCCCGTAACCGACGAACGCTCGGCAGGTTTCTATGCCTTGGGTATGGCCTTGCTCGATGGCGATGCTGTGGCCGTCTGCGTTACATCGGGGTCGGCCTTGCTCAATGTTCTGCCAGCCGTGGCCGAGGCCTATTACCAGCATGTTCCCTTGATAGTTATCTCTGCCGACCGCCCTTTGGCCTGGATAGACCAACAAGACGGGCAGACCATTCGCCAGCAAAACGCCCTTGCCGACTTTGTGAAGAAGGCCGTAACCCTAAACGAACCCACAGACGAAACCCAACGTTGGCACTGCAACCGCTTGGCTAACGAGGCTCTTTTGGCCACCAATCATCATGGCGTGGGCCCTGTTCATATCAACGTCCCCTTATCCGAACCGCTCTTTAAATACGATGTTACGACCCTACCCAGCGAGCGAACGATAAGCCGTTGCACGCCCAGCAATCTTGCAGCAACAGCACTTAACAACCTAATGGCCGACTTCCGCAAAGCCGAAAAGCCCATGATTGTGTTGGGACAAATGCCTCCTGGCTCTGTCAACGCATCGCTTGTCAAGGCCTTAGAGGGGCAAGCCGTAGTGGTTTCAGAAGTGTTGAGCCATCTCGGTGGACTGCAAAATGCCGACGAATTGTTAGCCGCCTGCGCAGAAACAGCACCCTATACGCCCGATTTCGTATTGTATATGGGCGGACATCTCATAGGGAAAAACCTCAAATCGCTATTGCGACAGATGCACAACGCGCCCCAATGGCTGGTTAACGAGGGCGGAGAAGTGGTGGATACCTTTATGAATCTCACGGCTATTGTTGAGGGAAAACCCAACGAAGTGCTGTCGTTGATGGTGCAGATGATGCAACAAACAGACACCAAACAACACGAAGAGCGCACCAAAGCCTTTCGCCAACTATGGCAAACGGCCCACAACACCTATCGCGAACAGCTTAATCAAGCGGCTCACACCTTTTCCGAAGGCTACGCCGTGCAGTGTTTCGAACAACTATTACAACAAGCCAACCAGCCGTTTGAGGTGCATTATGCCAACAGCCTCAGCGTTCGCTTGGCCAATAAGCATGCTCAACACCATGTTTGGTGCAACCGTGGCGTAAACGGAATCGAGGGTTCGCTGTCTACTGCGGCAGGAATGTCCTTGTCTACACAAGCTAATATGTATTGCGTGATTGGTGATTTGAGTTTCTTTTACGACCAAAACGCCCTGTGGAACACCCGTCTGCGCGGCAATCTACGCATAATGTTGCTGAACAATGGCGGTGGAAAGATATTCCAGCACGTTAAAGGAATGCCTGCCGACGACATACAAGCCACCTTTGTTTCGGCCGAGCACAACACTTCGGCGCAAGGCATCTGCCGTCAAAACGGTGCGAAACATCTACTTGTCGACAACGTTGAAGCGTTGCAAAAAGGCATCGCCGAGCTTATTAACTACGACGGAGAACGCCCCATCGTATTGGAAGTGAACTTAACATAATAGGGCGTTACAACAGCCAAATGTGCAACAACGCCTTGCCAATAGAAACATCCCTTACCCAAAAACAAATATCATTGTATGAAAAGAGAATGGAAACCCATTGAAGTTTTCGACTTCAAAGAAATATTATTCGAGGAGTATCAGGGCATTGCCAAGATAACAATCAACCGCCCGCGCTACCGAAACGCCTTCACTCCGCGCACTACGTGGGAGATGAGTCAGGCCTTCGCCTACTGTCGCGAGGCCCAAGACATCGGTGTGGTGCTGCTCACTGGCGCAGGCGACATGGCTTTTTGCGCTGGTGGCGACATGAACGTGAAGGGTCGTGGCGGCTATGTGGGCGAAGACGGTGTGCCTAGACTGAACGTGCTTGACGTGCAAATGCAAATTAGGCGACTACCAAAGCCCGTGGTGGCAATGGTTAACGGCTATGCCATTGGTGGTGGCCACGTTCTGCATCTCGTTTGCGACCTATCCATTGCCAGCGAAAACGCCATCTTCGGACAAACTGGTCCGAAGGTAGGCTCATTTGATGCGGGCTTCGGCGCATCTTATTTGGCGCGCATTGTCGGACAAAAGAAAGCCCGCGAGATTTGGTTTCTCTGTCGCCAATACAACGCAGAAGAGGCCGAACGTATGGGCTTAGTTAACAAGGTTGTGCCACAAGACAAGCTGGAAGACGAATGCGTGGCCTGGGCCGAAACGATGATGCAACACAGTCCGCTTGCGTTGCGCATGATTAAAGCAGGCCTTAACGCCGAACTAGACGGACAGGCTGGCATTCAGGAACTAGCAGGCGACGCCACCATGCTTTACTATTTCCTAGACGAGGCCCAAGAAGGCGGAAAGGCTTTCCTTGAAAAACGGAAACCCGACTTTAAGAAATACCCCAAACTTCCATAGCCTTCGGATGATGTTCCACATCGACATAGCCCCACATACCTTGCATTTCAAGCAGCCGGCAGGCACGTCGCGCGGGGTGTATCGCACCCGAAAGACGTGGCTCGTTAAGCTCTCTTCGCCGCAAAAGCCTGGCGTTGTGGGCGTGGGAGAGTGCGCCCCACTGCCCAATCTCAGCTGCGACGACCTGCCAAACTACGAGCAATGCCTGCGCCAAGCATGCCGACGGTTCTGCGAAACGGGCGTAATCAACCACGATGAACTAAGCCCCTTCCCTTCCATTCACTTTGGATTGGAAACCGCCCTATGGCAATGGCAACGCGATGGCCATGCAAACCTCTCGCAAACACCTTTTGCACGGGGCGAAATGGGCATCCCTATCAACGGCTTAGTGTGGATGGGAACGTTCGAAGAAATGGCTATGCGCATTGAAGAAAAGCTGAATCAAGGGTTCAGATGTGTGAAATTGAAAATTGGCGCGATAGACTTCGACCGCGAATTGCAATTGCTTAAAGACATACGCGCCACGTTTTCGCCCCGCCAAGTGGAACTTCGGGTAGATGCAAATGGGGCTTTTGCGCCTGCCGAGGCTTTGTCGAAACTCGAAAAGTTGGCCGCACTCGACCTCCATTCCATCGAACAACCCATCGCCAAAGGTCAGTGGAACGAGATGGCCGACTTGTGTAAGCGGTCGCCTTTGCCCATTGCACTCGACGAAGAACTTATCGGTACCAACACACTTGCCGACAAAGAAGAGCTCCTCGACACCATCGCACCACAATATTTGGTGCTGAAACCATCGCTCCACGGCGGTATTCGTGGTACAAACGAATGGATTTCTCTGGCCGAAGACCGCAAAATTGGGTCGTGGATAACCAGTGCGTTGGAGAGCAATGTAGGCCTAAACGCCATCGCCCACTTAGCAGCAGAGGTTTACGGCCCACAATTTGCCATGCCACAAGGGCTTGGCACGGGGCAATTGTTTACCGACAACATCGACATGCCCTTACAAATAAAAGGAGATTGCCTATGGTTCTTGCCGAATTCTTAAACCTATGGAACGACGATAAGGCACCTCGCATGCTGGTTCACACTAGTGGTTCAACCGGAAAGCCCAAACCGCTATGGGTGGAAAAGCACCGAATGGAGGCCAGCGCAAGGGCTACTTGCCAATACTTGGGGCTGAAAGCAGGCAACACGGCCTTGCTCTGCATGCCGCTAGATTATATTGCTGGGAAGATGATGGTGGTGCGTTCGCTCGTGGCTAACCTACAACTAGTTGTGGTTGAACCCGATGGGCACCCCCTAAAAGACCTTGAAACCGACATCGACTTTGCAGCAATGGTGCCTCTACAAGTGTACAACAGCCTGCAAGTACCAGCCGAACGCCAACGATTAATGCGCATAAAGCACCTCATTATTGGTGGAAGTGCCATCGACGAGGCCTTGGCAAAAGAGCTAAGTGCTTTTCCCAATGCCGTATGGAGCACCTACGGCATGACCGAAACGCTATCGCACATCGCCCTACGTCGGCTTAATGGGCCAGCAGCTAGCCAATGGTACACGCCTCTTCCTGGGGTTAAAGTAAGCCTGAACGATAAAGGTTGCCTGGTGATAGATGCCCCACACCTATGCGAAGGATTGTTGGAGACCAACGACATTGCCACCATTAAGTATATAAAAAAGACTAAGCGGGCATACGAATTGCAACATAACGATGAACCCAAGCAAGCTTTCCGCATACTGGGCAGACTAGACAACGTGCTTGTTAGCGGTGGCATTAAAATACAAATAGAAGAAGTTGAGCGCGCACTTCAGCCGCATTTGTCCGTGCCCTACCGCATCGTGAAGTGCCACGACCAAAAGTTTGGCGAGGTGGTAGGCCTGCAATTCGTACCCCTTTCGGCCGAAAACGCAGAAAGCGAAACGGCTATGGTAAAACAAATCTGCCAAAAAGTGCTGCCCAAATACTGGCAACCCAAAGCCTATTTCCCCGTGAAAGAAATAGAACGAACGGCAACGGGTAAAATAAAGAGGGGATGAAAGGCGCGCTGCCCTCATCCCCTTTTTGATGTTGTTCATGCGTTTAGCATGTTTCTCAAACCTACCTAAGCAAGCAGAAACGTTACATAGACTTTTCAAAAGCCGGCCTTTAACGCCCTGTATCGTTAAATGTGTCGTAATATCCGCGTGGCATATTCGGTCCCCAAACCTTTTCAACAGACACCTGCACGCTGAAAGAAGGATTGAAGTTATACTTAACGGCTGCACCAACCCTATCGCCCAAGGCTTGCATATCGTACAACGGATAGGGCATAAGCCTATTGCTAACCAAACTTTTCTGTCCATATAGGTAGGCCTCCCAATGCTCGTTGAAACAATAACCCACAATGGCTTGCAAGCCAGCATTGCGATAATTGTCGCGTCCCCAAAACACATTGTTAAGATAACCGCCAGCGGCCACCGTGAACTTTTTACCCAACGGCTGTGCATACATGGCCGAAATGTTTTGCATAAAGCCTGCCCCGTGACGCGCATGCTTGCCAAACTGCGCGAATACAGACGCACCAAGGCTTAGGTTTAGCCCCGGATGCAAGTCCCATCGCTGCCATCCAGCCCAAAACCAAGGGCGATAACCCAGCGGCTCTATTTGTCCGTTGAGCGTTAAAGACGGCAAAGCCATCGCCGTATCGATGGTTGGTTCTACGGCCACAACGGGCGTTACCAGCTTATGCAGCGTGTCTACAACGATGCTGTCACACAACTTTGGTTGCTCTACAACAGCATTTTCGGCCGTACGCTGAACATTTTGTTTCCGCTCTTTTTGAGCGAAAGCCGTACCAGCAACAGCACAACATATTATCGTTACAAGCAAATGTTTCTTCATCATGCAACAAAGATAAGCGATAAACGTCGAAAAACAAAACATTAAACGTTTTTTAAGGCAGGTTCTAAAAATTACCTTTGCTGTATTTTTAGCTTTTAGCTGAGTAGGTTTTGCTTATTTCTTGAAGGAGCATAGGGTACTATGCTTTCTGAAAGAGAAAGCGAAAGATGCCAGATAAAAGCAAAAAGACAGTGAAGAGCAATACAAGGAACAACAATTGAACCTTTGCGGGAAATTTATAGAACATGCCTTAATAATGGTTTCAAACACGCCTTTATGCAAGGTGTGTTCTTAACCAATATCACCCCACTTACGGCCTGTTTTTATATTATTTACCACTATTTGTTTTGCAAAATAGCCTATTTGCCTTATTTTTGCACTAACTAAAAGAGGAATAAAGATGAAGAAAACAGTAATTTGTGCGCTCGTGGCAGTGTTCTTGTCAGCATCGCCAACGTGGGCGCAAAGCAACAGGGGCAATCAAGACGAGAGCCTAGCCGATAAGGTTTCTACTATTGTAAAGAAGGCCAAATCGTCCATGCAGCGCGCTGGAAAGCGGGTGGAGAAGGCTATTGGCATTAACGACAAGAGCAGAGACGGCGATGAAGTGAAGATAGACGGCACCTACTACATGCCCATTTACTCGCTAAACATCTACAACGGCAAAGATGCAGATAAGTTTAAGAACACTTGCCAAAAGGCGTTTACCAAGAAGTATCCGCGCACAAACGTTCTCAGCGTTACTATTCCCCAAGAGGGATGGGTGAGCAAAGCCGTGAAAGACGGCGGAAAGGTTATAGGCTACCTGCAATACATGTATTGCTACGTTCTTGCACAAGACGGCGACGACGGCTATATCAACGCCCGATTCAGCTTTCAACGCTATAAGGATGTGGGCAAAGAGTATGGTTCGGTTAACGGACGGTGGCCACAATGGGACCGCACCGACGTGCTTACACCGTCTGTTTACGATGAATTGAAAAACTATTAAGTTAAGTGGAGGAAGGGGGCGAATGCCACGGTATTCGCCCCACCTGCCCCACCTAAAACATCATATAACAACACTAAATACTAAACGCAAACAAAGCCATGAACATTCTAAAAGCCTTGTTCGGTGGAAAAACCGAAGACCCTGAAGAAAGAAAGAAAGACGAAGAAACCAAAAATTTCGACATCCTTAAATTTGATGGAGTAAAGGCATTGCACCTTGGACAGGCCGATCACGCCATCAATTGCTTTACCAAAGCATTAAGTTATAAAGACGATTTGGAAACACGCGACTATCTTTCGCAAGCTTTCTTGATGACCAACGAACCGCTGAAAGCCTACGAACAACTGCAAAAGTTGGCCGAGGCTCAGCCCGATAACCCAAAGATTTACGTGCGTATGGCAGATGTTGCCTATCGTATGGACGACTATGGCGCAATGGCCGATGCCTGCGAAAAGGCCTTACTCATAGATAAAGCCAGTCCTACGGTGCATTATCTATATGCGCAAGCCTGCATCGGGCAAGGCGATAACGTGAATGCCGTGGCCATGCTAACCAAAGCTATACTTACCACCCCCGACTATTTAGACGCTTACCTGCTGCGCGGCGAAACCCTATTGGCCATGGAAAGCTTGGAGGAGGCGGAAGAAGATGCCAACTTCTTGGTTGAACATGTGCCTGGCAACGAAGACGCGTTGCTGCTGAAAGCGCGTGTTGAGAAGGCCAAAGGCTACAATGCGGCCGCACAAGAATACTATGATAAAGTGATTGAGGCCAATCCTTTCCACGCCGAGGCTTTTAAAGAAAGGGCCGAAGTGCGCGAGGCATTGGGAGATTTGCAGGGAGCGGAAGAAGACCGTAACGTGAATTTCTAACTCCTAAGCCTCCATTTCTAATGCTTTCAAAGCGCAGAACATACAATCGGGAAACTTCTTAATGCGAGAAGTTTCCCGATTGCTTTTGGTATGTTTCCTAACTAATTGCGGCCGCTTAAAGTCTAATCGTACATCAAAAAACCGACGTTCCGCCCTTTTTCTACCTGCTTAGTTTAGTTAAATTCCGTACACAAACTTTACAAAATACACATCATCCGCCCAACCATTCTAGCGAAAAAAAGTACGTCAAAACACGTTTTTAGCCATTATTTCCTACTTTACGAACTTCCTTCCTTGTCCATTTTTAAGAACACCACGTGCATTTAGCACCACTTAGCCTTTCTAGTTTGGTTGTCATCTCATTATTTTTGAAGCCCATTTACCCGCTTTTAGCCCCTAAAATCCCACTTTTTAATGGTTATTTTGCCCCTTTTAGCCTTAATTTTAATGGTTTGGAAAGGTTTTGTTTATACCATTGCAGTGTATTTTT
>NZ_KV815060.1:38264-46715 GCF_001814145.1 Prevotella sp. HMSC073D09
CATTTTGCAGCATTTTGCACTGCATTTAGCACCAAAACACCTTGCGTTTTGCAGCAAAACACACTCCATTTTGCACCAAAACGCACTCCATTTAGCACCAAAACGCACTCTGTTTTGCACCAAAACGCACTCCATTTAGCAGCAAATAGCCCAAAAACGAGTGCGTATGGCGGTGTTTTTAAATAAAAATTCATTTTGCAGCATTCACATGCTAACCCTATTTCGTACCAAAACCATCCTCCGCTAGAATCGATTTTTTGGGGCAAGGTTGGCAATTGGTAGACGGAAAGGGCACTCATAATGTTAAATATCATACTAAAAAGCGGACAAAACAAGGCAAGAAAATGGAGCGTATTTGGGGACTTACCAAAATGAAAAGAGCTTGAAAACAGATAGCCAGAAAACAAAATAAGGTGTGCCACGCGGCACACCTTATTATATATGGGCTTGACGAGCCACCCATGGTGGACGAAAATTACTTGGCAAAGGCCACAGAACGCGTTTCGCGTATAACGGTAATCTTCACTTGTCCGGGGTAAGTCATCTCGTTTTGAATCTTTGTTGCAATCTCGCCGCTTAGTTTCTCGCTCTCAGCATCGTCCATCTTGTCGGCACCAACGATAACACGTAGCTCTCTACCCGCCTGTATGGCGTAGGTTTTGGTAACGCCAGGGTAGCTCATGGCAATAGCCTCCAAGTCGTTGAGACGCTTGATGTAGGCCTCAACAATCTCGCGACGTGCACCTGGACGAGCACCCGAAATGGCATCGCACACTTGCACAATGGGTGCCAACAAGGTATTCATTTCTATCTCATCGTGGTGTGCGCCAATAGCGTTGCAGATGTCGGGTTTCTCCTTATACTTCTCGGCAATCTTGGCACCATAAAGGGCGTGGGGCAATTCGCTTTCCTCATCGGGTACTTTTCCAATGTCGTGTAACAGACCTGCACGCTTTGCCTTTTTGGGATTTAGTCCCAACTCTGAGGCCATAACGGCACAAAGGTTGGCCGTTTCGCGTGCATGTTGCAAGAGGTTCTGTCCGTAAGACGAACGGTACTTCATCTTTCCTACAATGCGAATAAGTTCTGGGTGCAAGCCATGAATACCCAAGTCGATGGCTGTACGCTTACCCGTCTCAATGATTTCGTTTTCCAATTGTTTCTTCACCTTGGCCACAACCTCCTCTATTCGGGCAGGGTGAATACGGCCATCGGCAACAAGTTGGTGAAGGGCAAGACGGCAAACCTCGCGGCGAACGGGGTCGAAAGCCGATATAACGATGGCCTCGGGCGTGTCGTCTACAACTATTTCAACACCTGTGGCAGCCTCCAAAGCACGTATGTTACGGCCTTCGCGACCGATGATGCGACCTTTCACCTCGTCGTTGTCGATGTGAAATACGCTCACCGAGTTCTCAATTGCCGTTTCGGTAGCCACACGTTGAATGGTTTGTATAACAATCTTCTTGGCCTGTTGGTTGGCATTGAGTTTAGCCTCGTCGATAATCTCGTTGATATAGCTAGCTGCGTCGGTCCTCGCTTCGTCTTTTAAGCTCTCGATAAGTCGTTCCTTGGCCTCGTCTGCGCTAAGTCCCGACAGCTCTTCGAGTTTCAAACGTTCCTGACTTTGCATCTTTTCGAGTTCCTCTTGCTTGATATTCAGCAGTTTTTTCTCGTTATCCACGCGCTGTTGGTTTTGTTCCACCTCTTGTTTGCGGCGTGCCAACTCGTCTTGGCGTTGGTTAAGCGAAATCTCGCGCTGTTTAAGCTTGTTCTCGTTTTGCTGAATACGTTGGTTGCGGATTTGCACTTCCTTTTCCAACTCGCTTTTCTTATTGAGGAATTTCTCTTTAACTTCGAGCAATTTTTTCTCTTTCAGCACTTCCGCCTCTTTGTTAGCGTTTTCTATCATCTCGTTATACTGTCCCTTAATGACGTATCTAAAAAGGAGATAGCCAACAAAGCACCCTAAAACAAGTGCAACGGCGGCAGCGATTATCGTTTCTATCATACAGATTTATATTGATTATGTAATGTTTTTGTTCTGTTCTCTTTTGGTGTTTATGGGGCGAACACCTTGGCGAAAGTTGCCATAAGGCAATAAAACTCGGAAAAGAAAACAGCTTAAACAGACGTTGGCTCGATGCCCAAAGTCTCTTCAATCTCTGCGGCAAGCCCTTTAAGGCTATCCATCAACGGCTCAACGTCGTTGTGTTCGTCCGCATTGTGGTAACGCATAGCAATGTCTATGAGTACCATGTAGAGAATGTCAATATCGCTTTTCTTGCCTGCATACCTAGCCGAGTAGAAGTTCACAAGGTCGGTAATGAGCTTTGCACTCTTGCGATACTTCTCTTCGTCTTCTCGTGAGCAGTTAACAGGTATCGACCTGTCGTATACATTGAGCGTTATCTTGAAGAAGTCTTTTTTGTTATCAGCCATTGTCAATGCTATTTTCGCTTAGAAGTGTGATACATCTGTTCACATCTCTAATGAGTTTGGAGAGCCTTTTCTGGGCCGACTCCATGTCGCCGTCGGTGATTTCAACCATCTTAGCCATTTTCAGGCTGTCGTAGCTTTTGTAAACAGATTGCAAACTGTCGTCCAGTTCCTTTATTCGGGCATCGCGCTCATCAATCATCGTCTGTAGCTCAGCATTCTTCTTCTCCAATTCTTTATATTGGAGAAGTAGCTGGCGCAGCCGTGTGGTAAACAGCGACAATGTGAATTCGTTTGCATCCATAATTAAACACCAATTTGACTACAAATTTAACTTATTTATTTGGATGGCGCAAATTTTCAACCTGTTACATCTTGTAAAAATGTAATTAAGCTGCATCAATGGGCTAATATGCCACGTAAACACCCCGTTATGCGAGCGTGGAAAGCCAAAAGACGACAGCGAGGAATGGCCTTTTCTTGCCCCGAAAGTGTGGCTTACTTGGCTTTTTCGTCGGGGCGCGGCTCTTTCTTGGCCAGCATTACCACTTGGAAAACGAAGTCTGTTACCCACTTTTGGCTAAATCCAAGCCTTTTATTATATTGCCTGATGGAGGCAACGGTTTTCAACACACCTGCATCCGAGAAATCGTTCTTGTTGAAAATGTCGTTGATGGTGCGTTGCGTCATGGTGTAAATGGCCTTCTTGAAGAACGAGGGCAAACGCAACTTAAACTTCATGAGATTGCCCATGAGCATCATGAGGTCTTGTGTGAAGTTCTGGAATTGTATCAAGTACACCTGCACATCTTGCAGCTTGTGGCAGTTTTTCCTAATGCTGGCATCTATTTCCTTAAAGAAACCCTCGTCGGTTTTATACAGTTCTTTCAACATCTTGCGGCAATGCGCCTTTTCACCAAGGCCCAACTTATTGTTCTGCGTTGGTATGCGCAAGGTTGTTTTGTACGTTCTCAAATCGGGAAGCATGGCCAAATTGGTTATACCCAAGTTGGCTGCAAGGGTTGCTTGGAAGTAAACTCGCACCAAAGTCATGTAGTCTTCCATGCCACCCGACTTCGATTTGTCGGCTTGTCTTTTGAATATTGAGGAAAATAATCCCATAATTGTTTTGTTTCGAATAATGTAAATAGACGTGTGTGCCCCCTCTATATCCCATGCCTTAGACACGAGATGAATGCCACGAGTGGAGCGAATACTAGCTGCAAAAGTACGAAAAAAAGGGGAAAACAGCAATTTATGGTCTTAATTTCAAGCGATTAGAGGCTAGTTTTTGAGCATTGGAAAGAAGATAATGCGTGCAAAACAGCATTAGTTGTGGTAGAAGACCAATGACTGGGGCATAAACAAAGGTTGCGAATTGAGCAGAAAATACGGCGTATCGAGAGAGGTTTATGTGGTTCGCTGCGCACAATTGTCATCGTTCGTGCAACGAAACACATGGCTAATACATACACAAAAACGCCGCTTTCGCCCTTCCGCAACGCGTACCTAAAACAGATAGCATGCCATGAAGAGTGAAAGCGGCGTTTATATAACTTACTTTCCGAACCGCAAACGGGCTATTAGATGTGCGCAACCCGTTGCGATGCGTAAGTTGTCAAAACCTTGTTTGGGCTATTTACTCATGTCGTAAACCACCTGCATCAGCTTTTTACCGATTGCATCAGCATCTTCCATCGTTGCAGCCTCGCTATAAACGCGGATGATAGGCTCGGTATTGCTCTTGCGCAAGTGCACCCATTTGTCGGCAAAGTCTATCTTTACGCCATCAATATCGTTCACTTGCTCGTCTTTATATAGTTCTTTTACACGCTCCAAAATAGCATCTACATCGGTAGACGGCGTGAGGTCGATGCGGTTTTTGGCGATAAAATAGTTGGGATAAGTGGCGCGCAGTTCGCTCACCTTGCAGCCCTTGTGGGCCAAATTGCTAAGGAAAAGGGCGATACCAACCAAAGCATCGCGCCCATAATGGCTCTCAGGATAGATTACTCCACCATTACCTTCACCGCCGATAACAGCATTAACGGCCTTCATCTGCGTGGTTACGTTCACCTCGCCAACAGCCGCAGCCGTGTATTGACCGCCGTGTTTGAGGGTAACATCGCGCAGGGCACGAGTGGAACTGAGGTTAGACACGGTGTTGCCTGGTGTTTGCGACAATACATAGTCGGCCACACTAACCAGCGTGTACTCTTCGCCGAACATCTTTCCGTCTTCACAAATAAACACCAAACGGTCCACATCGGGGTCTACTACGATACCCATATCGTAGTTTCCATTCTTTACCTCGGTCATAATCTCGGTTAGATTTTTCTCCAAAGGTTCAGGGTTATGGGCGAAATCTCCCGTTGGTTGGTCGTTGAGCATGGTGTATTTCACACCTAATTGGTCGAGCAGTTTGGGCAGAATAACACCTCCCACGCTGTTTACCGTATCGACCACGACCTTAAATCCAGCCTTACGAATGGCATCGGCATCAACCAACTTTAACGCCAACACACTATCAATGTGACGTTGGTCGAAACTATCGTCCTCGGTATAATGGCCTAAGTGGTCTACATCCGCATAGGTAAAGTCGCCCTTATCAGCTATTTTCAAAAGCTCTGCGCCATCTTCGGCCGTAAGAAACTCACCTTTATTGTTTAGTAGTTTCAATGCGTTCCATTGACGTGGATTATGACTTGCGGTGATAATTATTCCCCCATCGGCTCCTGCCATAGTAACAGCCAACTCGGTAGTAGGCGTTGTGGCCAGCCCGATGTTCAGCACGTCAAAGCCCATTCCCATGAGCGTACCACACACAATGTTCTTAACCATCTCGCCAGAAATGCGCGCATCGCGGCCAACAACGATTGTGTTGTTGCCCTTAGGCATGTTTTGACGAATGAAAGTGGCGTATGCCGAAGTAAACTTAACGATGTCTAACGGGTTGAGTGTGTCACCAACCCCTCCGCCAATTGTACCGCGGATGCCTGAAATAGATTTAATTAGTGTCATTACCAAATTATGTTTTTATCGTGCCTTGCTCAATTCTAACTCATAAAAATAAGGTATCACGCCATTCACGGCCGCCCCATGACCTCGGTCGTGGGGTACGATTAGGCGAACGCGAGCACCTGCCTCTTCGGAAGAAGAAAACCTGTCGAGCAATATATAGGAGAAAGGCGTGAGCCAACCAGAAGGAACTGCCGTCCCATTAGTGCGTTGGCGCGCCACGTACATCAGTCCACCCTTACCATTAAAGCTTGCGGTGAACGTGCCAGAAGTGTTTGTAACGTCCATTCTATCAAGCCAAGCGCTAAAACGCGGATGGAAACTAGAAAGTTCAAGACTATCGGTAAGCAAGTTTCTTTCGCTGAACCTGCACGTCACATTCATGCGTTCGCCCTTTTCAATCTTCCTACCTACACCCTTATGTACGATTTGCATATACACGCCCGAACTCTCAAAGAGCACATATTCGTTCTTAGCCGTGTCGGTAGTCTCACCGTTTGCAACAAATTCGCTTTCGCTAATAACTTTGATGTTCTTCTTCGTGATGTAATTACTGATGGCGTTTCGTTCTGATTCCACTTGGTCGGCATAGGTTTCGTACCTGCTACACGATTGCCACGAGAGCGCGCCCGCCAAGAGGAAAAGAGAAAAGAACAATTTCTTCATTCGTCGTTTAAGTTTTATATGATGAGGTTGCAGACTGCCGTTACAGCCATTCGTTCCACCAAGAACATTGGGCTACACTTCGTCCACAATGCTGCAAAGATAATAAAAATATTACGTTTTCGGGATGTACGGCCTCGTATTTTTGGATTTTTACACATCTGTTGGCCGTCCAAATCTCACATGTCGGGGGCAAAGCGGATGCCGCGAAGCAACCTTAATGCCACACCAAAACCGCGAAAACGACGTTGGTCAAGCCCGCAAACGCCCCGAATAGGCCATGATGGCATCGCGAACAACGCGCTCGGCCTCGCTCATCGAACAGAAAAGCTTACCCCCACTGGCATTGAGATGGCCGCCGCCATTGAAGAAACGCTCCGCCATCTCGTTGCAAGGAAAGTCGTCCACCGAACGCAGGCTTACCAAAATGAGGTTGTCTTTGTCGGTGTCTTCGCGCAACGAAATAACCAATTTCTGCCCTTTTATACGCAAAGGCTCGTTAACAAGCCCTTCGGCATCGCCCTTAACGAAATGAAAATTTTTCATGTCTTGGCGCGTAATGCAAAAGTACGAGGCGTTAAGTTCGTTCAGCACATTGAGTTTTTGGCTCATCAGGTAGCCGCGGAAACGGATGGCCCACGAGCTATAATTGTTGTAAACGTTGCGATATACCTTGTCTTTATCAAACCCTTTGGTCAGCAAATGCCCGATAATGACATATATTTCGGGGCGAGTGGAGTTATAAGTAAAGCCTCCCGTGTCGGTCATCATGCCACAATACACGGCAATGGCGGCTTGCCTACTGAACATTTCGAAACCTCCGAGCTGCCAAACGATGCGGAACACGATTTCGCAGGTGCTGCTCATCTGCGGCAACGACACCATCAGGCAAGCATCCATCTGCGGGTTGAGGTGATGATCGAACACAACTCGCTGGGCCGTGGCGGTCTCCAAGGCGTGCTGCATGTCGTCAACTCGGTTCGTTGCATTAAAGTCTAGGCAGAAAATAAGGTCTGCCTCGGCAATACGTTCTTTGCAAATGGCGGTGTGTTTGTCGTAACGCATCACCTTTTCTACGCCTGGCAGCCATTTAAGGAAATCGGGAAAAGCGTCGGGAACGATGATGAGCGGTTTCTTACCCACTTGCCGGAGGTATTCGGCCCACGCCAATGAAGAGCCGATAGCATCTCCATCGGGCGACTTATGGCAGCAAATCACGATGTTGTTTGCCACTTGTATCAATCCGTTCAAGGTATTAGAATCGGACTGTGAGAGTATTTCGAGTTGCATAATGGTGCAAAGTTACAAAAAAAGGTGCTTAAAGCCACGCTTTAAACACCTTATAATTTAGGGCTAATCCTATAAAATTCGCTTACAGAACAATCTTTGTCCGTGTAGCGTTTTATAGCCTACCAATTTCGTTCTTTTTCGTTCCTTGAAAAGTACGTTTTCTCACCATGACAATTTACGAGCAAGCTCGACTTTGTTCATTTGGCTTAACGAAAACCGTTCTTTTCTCGTTCCTCGAAAAGTGCGTTTTCTCGCCATGACGATGTTCGAGCAAGCTCGACATTGTTCATTTGGCTTAACGAAAACGTTCGTCTGCCGTTTAGTTACTTCGCCTCTTCCATAACACCTTCCACATAGATGCGTGTCATTTCAGTAACGCCGTTGGTACGGATAGTGATGGTTTTCTTAAAGTGGCCAGGAAACATGTTCTTGCCATTATAAACAACTTTCACTTCGCCCTTTTCACCTGGTTTAATGGGCGTTTTGGGGTACGAGGGGACAGTGCAGCCACAGCTAGCCGTGGCCTCGTTGATGACAAGGGGGGTCTTTCCTACATTGGTAAAGGTGAAGGTGCATTCCTGAACAGGGTTCTTTTCACTGAAAGTACCAAAGTTATGGGTAATCTTATCAAATTTAATTTCTGCCTGTTGCTGTGCCACAGCAAATCCAACAAATGCAAAAAGCATCATTGAAAGCAATACCAATTTCTTCATATCCTTATCTTTTAATAATAATGAGCGTCGCGCGAAAGTACCGCCCTACCCTGCCCTTGTCGTACACAAGGTACAACCAAACTGGCAAAATTAGATGGCGTTTTCTTCCTAACGACTTTGCAAAGTTAACGCTATATGCGGAGAAAAACAAATTTTACGCTAAGAATAATGTCCAACCACGCGATTTGTAAGCAGTAAACTCCAAGAGCATTAGCAACTCTTTTGCCCTTGTAACAGCACTTATCCAAGGGATTTGCAGTGTTTAAACAGGGAGTTTCTTCACCAACAAGCACTCCTTCTTTTCTCGTTCCTCGAAAAGTGCGTTTTC
>NZ_KV815060.1:46815-47565 GCF_001814145.1 Prevotella sp. HMSC073D09
TCGAAAAGTGCGTTTTCTCGCCATGACAATGTTCTGGCAAGCTCGACATCGTTCATTTGGCTTAGCGAAAACGCTCTTATTATATAATCATGTGTAAAACGATGATGAATGGTAAAAACACATTCGCTACAAACACATTTCGCGCACATCTATCCACCATCCGTTCTGGCAATAGTTTTTAGAAGACAGTTAGTTACATGCCGAAGTTGTTTTGACGTTTAATCTTTCTCCAAATGGAGAAACGTGTAGCACAAGTCAACTCAAGGGCTTATAAACTCACTAAGACCCAACAATTCCCGAAGACTTCAACTGGCCAGCTCACCAACTAATTAACTCGCAAACTCACAAGTTCTTCAACTCACAAATTCATCAACCCAAAAGCTCACCAACCCAAAAGACCATCAACTTACAACCTCATCAGCTCAAAAGCCCATCAACTCTAAAACTTAAATTATTATCTTTTATTTTACAATATCGCTCAAATTTTCGCTCCGTTCTAGCAAAAATATTGGTTATAAAGTCGGTAAAAAGCCACTATTTCTACCCTTTCATGCCTTGGGGGTTGTCTATTTTTAAGCCTAGAACCTGCATTTTGCACCATTTTGCCTTTCTAGTTTGGTTGCCAACTCATGATTTTTGAAGCCCGATTACCCACTTTTAGCCCCTAAAACCCCACTTTTTTATGGCCATTTTGCCTTTTCGAACTATGTTTTTAGTGGTTCTAAAAGGTTTTGTTTATACAATTGCTAT
>NZ_KV815060.1:47665-80185 GCF_001814145.1 Prevotella sp. HMSC073D09
GGTTCTAAAAGGTTTTGTTTATACAATTGCTATGAATGTTTATGCTTTTCGTCTTGCATTTTGCGGCAAATCTCACTGCATTTAGCACCATTTTGCCTTGCGTTTAGCACCATTTTGCCTTGCGTTTAGCACCAAAACGCCTTGCATTTAGCACTAAAACGCACTCCATTTTGCACCAAAACGCACTCCATTTTGCACCAAAACGCACTTAATTTTGCACCAAACAACCCCGAAACTGGTGCAAAGGACGTTTTCTTTAAATAAAAATTCATTTTGCCGCATGCACAACCTTACCCTATTTGGCACCGAAACAAACCTTCGCGAGAATCGATTTTTTGCGGTAAGGTGAGCAGTTGGTGGATAAAAAGGGCACTCATAGTGTTAAATTTCTTACTGAAAAGCTGACAATATTTGGTAAGTTGACGAGTGGACAAGTTAACGAGTGGACAAGTTGGCGAGTGGACAAGTTGGCGAGTGGATAAGTGAGCGGGTTAATCGTTCTTTTCTCGTTCCTCGAAAAGTGCGTTTTCTTGCCATGACAATGTTTGAGCAAGCTCGACATTGTTCATTTGGCTTAGCGAAAACGTTCATCTTTGCGTATTGTGACCTAAATACGTCCATTTTGACATAAGAACATAAGAACCACAAAGAAGTGCGCTTTACTTTTCCTCATTATGTGCCACAGGAAAGATGCTTTCAACTTGTAAAGAATATATTGAAAAATTTCTGCCAGGTCACCCTTTTTTGAGGCGCAGCCATGTTTTGCCACAGACGAATGGGGCGGAATTTCAGATTTCATCGTACCCTTGTGTGGCACTTCGTACAGGGGTGGGGAGCTTATCTTGGTATTACAGCACAAAGCCATAGGTTTCTCTCAATTTGTAGAAAGACTAAAAGCTAGGACGACTTCATTGTCGAAAAGGCCTTTCAGCTATTGCATCGTAAACGAAATAGGCGTAACTTTGCCAGTAAATAATGAACCAAAAGCATGTCATAGGCATCAAACCTACAAGAAAGGGGGAAACAAGATGAAACGATACACGGAAGAGCAAATAACAACACTCGCCCCAAACGAGATATTTGTGTTTGGCAGCAACATTCAAGGCTATCATGGCGGAGGTGCCGCACGCATGGCACTCAACAAGTTTGGTGCGGTATGGGGAAAAGGAGACGGACTGCAAGGCCAATCCTACGCCATCCCGACAATGGAAGGCGGAGTAGAAACAATACGCCCGTTTGTAGACAAGTTCATCAGCTTTGCAAGCAAGCACCCTGAGTACACATTCTTAGTTACAAGGATTGGGTGTGGCATTGCAGGCTTTACAGACGGTGAGATTGCCCCACTGTTTCAAAACGCCATTTCGATAACAAACATCATTCTACCCAAAACATTTGCTGATGTGCTTGAACAAACGAAATGAAATAGCCAACAGTTAAGGAGTCATTAACGTTGCTTAAAAACAATACAAAGTTGCTTGTACCGCAACTACAAGCCACTGGTAGCTCCACTACAAGCCGCTTGTAGCACCCGCGCAAAAGGGTTTGTAGTATATGGTTTGGCCAACAATGCTGTGGTAAAAAACGTTCTACGCGCCTACCTTTACTTCTTCTTTGCAGTCGTAGAACTGTTTTTCTTGATGATGTTGTATGCCGAATAAAGGCCTAGTTCGCCTGCCTTGCTAAGGTCTTTAATGCCTTGCGGGCGTTCGCCACGAGCAACATGGGCCAGTCCGCGATTGAAATAGGCCTCGGCAAACCGACTGTCTAGCTTGATGGCTGCCGTATAATCGGCAATGGCTTTATCGTTGTTGCCTTGGTTGTAGTACAAATTCGCCCTACAATAATATAGGTAAGCACTTTGAGGTTGTAGGGTTATGGCTCGGTTCAAGTCGGACAATGCGCCTGCTTCCAACAATTTAGCATCTGCTCCATTGGATGCTTTGAAACCGCTCATGGCCATTTGGCACACGGCCCGATGCCAATAGGCCAGGACGGAGGTGCTGTCTAGCGAGAGCAACGTTGTGAGGTCGGCTATCGCTGCATCGAAATTTTGCAGTGTTCCGTAGGTCACCGCACGCTGTAAGAGCAAGGCACGCAACTCAGCATTGTTGGCGTTGGCGCCTATTCTCTGCGTCAACGACTCGGCAAGGACAAAGAAATCTTTCGAGTGGCGTTCGTCTAACTGTTCGTTTCCACAGGCAACGTATAAGGGGCGGCCAAGTTTTGCCACGCAGTTAAACTGTTCTACGTCGCGGTCGAAAGCCTGATAAGAACGTATTCCGTTGGCGTATGGCACGAGCGAAAGGTGGAACATGGGCATGAGCGATGTGTTGGTGGCGTTGTCTTGCACGCGCCCGCGGTAACGACTTTCGTATTCATGTGCCACTTCGTTCTCGTCGCTCACCACCATTTGGTTGTACTTGTCCATATTTATCTCGCTACGCTTGCGCACTTCTTTCAGCTTGGCACGTGTCCAACGCGCCTGAACGCCCAACCGTTTGTCCATCTGTGCTTTGAAAATCTTAAACTCGTCGAGTTCGGCTTTGGCCACCATGCCCAGTCGGCGATAGCAACGGGCACGATAAGAAAGCCCTATCCAGAAGTTGGGAAACTGCTTGATGACCCTAGAATAGTCGTCGATAGCGGCGCGTATGTTACCCGTTTTCTCATGAAGTATGCCGCGATTGAACACGGCCATGAAGTTGTTTGGTTCCATCTTGATGATGAAATCGAAGTCGGCGATGGCCCTATTGTCGTCGCCCAGCTGCAAACGAAGTAGTCCGCGGTTGTAATGTCCAAGAAAATTGTTGGGGTCCAGTTCCAGTGCAAGGTCGTAATCGGCCATTGCTCCACGCAAGTTATTTAGGTTAACGCGAGCGATGGCGCGGTTGAGA
The DNA here is from genome assembly GCF_001814145.1 of Prevotella sp. HMSC073D09. Taxonomy (NCBI): domain Bacteria; kingdom Pseudomonadati; phylum Bacteroidota; class Bacteroidia; order Bacteroidales; family Prevotellaceae; genus Prevotella; species Prevotella sp. HMSC073D09. The sequence goes on from NZ_KV815060.1 coordinate 50,560, forward strand.
TAGTTGTCCACGCTCTTGGATTTCAGGTGAATGGCCTTTCCCAAGAACTCATCAGCCTCGCGCCATTGCTTTCGTGACAGACTTATGTAGGCTCTCATGGTCCATACATTGGCGTCGTATGGATCTAGTTTCAAGCCTTTGTCCAGCCATTCGGCCGCTTTCAGCGTGTCTTTCTCGTGCAAATACACCTCTGCGTTTAGGGTATAGGCATTGGCATAGTCGGCCCAACGCGACACAATTGTGTCAATATCGTGGTGCGCACCTGCATAATCCTTGCCGTTCATGCGGCAGGCAGCGCGATTATACCAATAGTTTCGGTTGCTCGGATTGAGCTTGATGGCGTGGTTGTAATCGGTTATTGCCTCTTGATACTTGCTTTGCCTGATGCGCGAGATGGCTCGAAGGTCGTAAATGTCCTCGATATAGGGGTTCAGACTGATGGCCTCGCCGGCATCCTCTTCGGCTCCCACGTAGTCGTCCAGATAGTATTTGGCGATGGCGCGGTATTGCCACGGCTGGTAAAGGTAAGGCCGAAGTGAGATTATCTGGTTGAAATATTGCATGGAAAGCACGTAGTCCTCGTAATGGAGGGCTATCTGTCCACTAGTCATCAGCCTATCTACGTTGAACTGCGCACGGGCAATGAACGCGACTAGTGCGAAAAAAACGAGTGCAATCTTTCTTCTCATGCAACCTATGGCAATAAATTCTGATGTAATACTGTTGGCGCTGTTAAGGCGCAAAGGTTGTTTTGCTTTTTCTCATTGCGATGAAAACGGTTTCACGTTCCCTGCAAAAGACAAACAAGTTTGGCTTTGCACGCTCGGATAAACGAAGAGGTGCTTAGCGCGTTGCTTGCTTCGTGCGGTATCCGCAGCGGAATTTGCCTTGTAGCAGTGCCTTCAATTTATTTTTAATGAGCTGCTTGCGGAAAGGCGAAAGGTGGTCGGTGAAGAGGATGCCGTCAAGGTGGTCTACCTCGTGTTGCAGCACGCGAGTGAGATAACCTTCAAACCATTCGTCGTGCGGCTTTAAGTCTTCGTCAACATATTGCATACGGATGCGCGTGTGTCTCGTTACCTTTTCGTGTATGCCTGGCAGCGAAAGGCAGCCTTCCTCTAAGCTCTCGGTAGGCGATTGCTCGTCAATCTCAACGATATGGGGATTGATAAACGCCTTTCTATAACCCTTATATTCAGGATAAGTCTCGGCTAACACGTCAAGGTCTACCACCAACAATCGGATGTCTAAACCAATTTGCGGTGCGGCCAGCCCGATGCCGTCGCTGGCTTCCATTGTTTCGAACATGCTTTGGATTAGTTCTTTCAAGTTGGGATAGTCCAACGGAATGTCTTGTGCCACCTTACGCAGCACCTGTTGTCCATATATATATACTGGTAATATCATCTTCTTCTTGATTCTAGATAACTTTGTAGAATGATTGTAGCGCTAATCTCGTCGACCAACGCCTTATCTTGGCGGGCTTTTTTCTTCAAGCCTCCGTCGATCATGGCCCGATGAGCCAACACCGACGTGAACCTTTCATCGTAATATACGACGGGTATTGTGGGGCACGCTTTCTTCCATCGCGCCACGAACTGCCTCACGCGTTCGAGGTTTTCGCTGGGTTGCCCATTAGTTTGTTTTGGTTCGCCCACAACGATCAGTTCCACCTCCTCCCGTTTGGTGTAGTCGAGCAGGAAGTCGACCAATGTAGACGAAGAAACTGTTACCAACCCGTTGCAAATGATTTGCAGCGGGTCGGTAACAGCGATGCCTGTTCTTTTCTGTCCGTAATCTACGGATAATATCCTGGCCACGTAGGTTTACTTTCTATATAGCAACCAAGCGTCGGGATAAGTAGCACGGAATTCATTTCTAGAGGTAACAGCATCGGCTTTCGATGTGAACGAGGCAGCCACAACGCGATACATGTTGCGGTCGGCATTGTATGCCAGACGTGCGTCGTGGCCTTCGCTCTTCAACTTATTGTAAAGCCCTTCGGCATTGGTCTTCAAAGAGAAAGACCCAACGACAACGCTGTAATCATTCAGGCCGGAACCGCTCACAACAGTGACGTTCTCTTGCCTTACTGAGGCGTTTTCAACACTCTCTTCCACGGTTATCTGTGTTGCGGGCGACTCCTCTACGGGCGTCACAACAGGCGCAGCGCTCTCACCAGACGTCTGCTCTTGCGACTTCGCCTTTTCGTAAGCCCTCTTGTAGGCACTTTCCTTGCTCGATCCACAGCTCGACAACATAAATGCAGCACACAAGCTGGCGCATAAAATCATACTTTTCTTCATCTTCTATCCTATTTAGAATTAAACTTACAATCGCTTTATGATGGGCGAAATTACAAAATATATAACTAAAACACGAGATATGCTCGCATAAAGTTTGTTAATTGAGCACTCTACACGCTTTTTAACATAAATAATGACGCAAAGATTTTGAGCTTTGTCATAGTTTTACTACATTTGCTTTTATATTGAATGCCATGAGGCTAGTATGCCTTTACAAAAGCGATCAATACTTATTTTATTAATACACATACATAAACAATTAAAAGCAAAAGGTATGAAAGCATTAGGTTACATTGGCGCATTCTTAGGCGGCGCCATCGCTGGTGCAGCCCTAGGGCTGCTTGTTGCTCCTGAAAAGGGCGAAGAAACACGTGGCAAAATATCGGATGCCGTTGACGACTTCTGCAAAAGACACAACCTCAAGTTGAGCCGCAAGCAGGTTGACGACCTTGTTGACGACATCAAGGACGCCGTTCCCGAGTCGATTGTTGAATAACATGGCCATGTTCTCGACAGACAACAACGTGCAAACCATCGGGCAACTCGTAGAGGTGCTCAAAGATTACATCGGGCTTCAAAAGGAATTTGTGAAGCTCGATGTAATCGAAAAGGTGGTGCGCCTCATCACCGTTGCCACCTTGTTGGGCATCCTCACGGCCTCGATACTGATGATTGCCATCTTCGGTTCGTTCGCCGCAGCCTACGCTTTGGCGCCAAAACTGGGCATGGCTGCCAGTTTCTGCATCGTGGCCGCCTTCTACTTGGTGCTCTTTCTGCTTATCTTCGCTTTCCGCAAGCAATGGATAGAGAAACCCGTGGTTAGAATTCTTGCAAGTATCTTAATGGATTAACATGATGGAAAACGAAACGATACAAACACCATCGTATAGGTCGCTAACACAGATAAGGGCCCGAAAGGAGGCCTTGAAAAAGCAAATTGAAGAGGAGGACGCGAAAATAAAGACGCTGTGGGATAAGCTGTTCCGACCCAACGAACAAGCGGACACCTCACCTTCCAAGCGTTTTACCGACGTGTTAAACACGGGAGCAGGCGTGTTAGACGCCCTTATATTAGGGTGGAAACTATATCGAAAGTTCAGCGGAAAGCCGCTTTTCAGACTAAAATGGTAAATGTGGGTCGGGTTTTTAAAGCTCGACCTGCATTCCATCATACCCAAATTCCACGCCGATAGGCAACCTTTTACTGGCCTTTTCGTGCAAACCAATCTGGTGAGTAAGGTGCGTTAGTATTGTTCGCCTTGCTCCTAACTGCCGTGAAAAGTCGATGGCCTCGCTCACCAATTGGTGAGAATGGTGTTCTTTTTCAAACCGCAAGGCATTTATTATCAGCACTTCCACATCTTTAAGGTACTGCAACTCGTCGTTGCCAATGGTCTTCATGTCCGTGATGTAGGCCAATTGGCCAAACCTGTAGGCTAAGATGGGCATCTGTCCGTGCAGCACCACGAAGGGCATCACGTTGATGTCGCCGAACGTTAAAGGCCGATGGGGTTCGATGGCATGCAGTTTCAGCAGCGGAACACCAGGATAAAGGTCGTCTGAAAAGCAATAAGGCATGTTGTGTTTCAACCCCTTTACGGTGTCTACGTTACCATAAAGGTGGATGTCGCCAAAGCTGCAATAGGGCCGCAGGTCGTCAATGCCACCCACATGGTCGTAATGTATGTGGGTAAGCAACACAGCATCGATGGGTCGAAAGGCTTGCGGCATCAGCTGCATGCGGATGTCGGGACCGCAATCTACCAGCACACGATGCTCTTTGCTTTCAACAAGCAATGCACATCGCATGCGTTTGTCTTTGGAATTGTCACTTCGACAAACCTCACAACCACAACCTAACACGGGCACACCGTTAGAAGTGCCCGTTCCTAATAACGTGAATTTCATTATAACGTGAATTTCATTATAACGTGAATTTCATTGTATGTTAACCTCCGGATAGATGTCTATGCCAAACTTTGCCTTCACATCAGCTTGTATTCGACGGCAAAGAGCCAGCACGTCGCTACCCTCGGCACCGCCCTTGTTCACCAAAACCAATGCTTGCTTATGATGAACGCCTGCCCTACCCAACGCCTTTCCTTTCCATCCGCATTGTTCTATCATCCAACCTGCGGGTATTTTCACCCTGTCGGCGTCTATTATATAATGTGGCATGTCGGGATAAAGGGCCAGTAAAGCCTCGAACTTACTTCGTTGCACGATGGGATTCATAAAAAAGCTGCCTGCATTACCCTCCACTTTGGGGTCAGGCAACTTAGCATTTCGAATGTCAATAATGGCCTGGCGCAGCTCTATGGCCGTGGGCACAGCGATGCCTTTCTCGGCCAATGCAGCCTTAATGTTGCCATAATCAAGATGTGGAACGAAGGTTCGACAGAGCCGATAGGTGACATGGGTGATGAAAAAACGATTTTTCCAATCGCGTTTAAAACGACTTTGGCGATAAGCATACTCGCATTGGGCATTGGTAAAGTGCACAATGCGGCCTGTTCCTATCTCTACGGCCTCCACAGTGGTTATCAAATCTTTCACCTCCGCACCGTATGCGCCAATGTTTTGTACAGCACTAGCCCCCACTTCGCCAGGAATAAGCGACAAGTTTTCGGCCCCATACAGGCCATCGGCCACGCATTGAGCCACCACCTCGTCCCACACCAACCCCGAACCGCAACGCAACAGCACATGTTCTTCGCCGTCATCGTGCTGCTCCATGTCCATAATGTGCGAATGTATTACCGTTCCGTCGAAGTCGCCCGTCAGCAACAGGTTGCTACCACCGCCCAAAATCAGCAGTCGTTCGTTGGCATTCACCAGCTTTGGCAAAGCCTTTTGCGCCTCTGCCACGGTATCGAAGGCCACATATCGCCTACACCTCGCCTTAATGCCAAAGGTGTTATGCGGCGTAAGATCGTAATCGTAATGCTCTGTCATGCACAAAATAAAAGCCTAGCTGTTAAACTTCACGAGTTTCCATTTGCCTTTCAACTTCTTGAAGTACATTTCTGTTTCCATACCATTGGCCACGCCACGGATAACAAACAGCTTGCGGTTGCTCTCCGTGTACTTCTGGCCATAGATAATGTTGTAAATCTCGCCCTTCGGAATAAGCCCCGGCTTGAACGATGGCCATTGTTCAGGCGAGATAGAACCAGTGATAGATCCGAAATCATCGTCGGGGTCGGGAGCGGTGAACTCAACCAAGGCGTTCAGGCTTTGAACCTGAAACGCACTGTCCGATGCAAAGCGTTGATAAAACTGCAAAAACGAGGCATTAGTGGTTTCGTACATGGCTTTTAGGTTCATCGACGTAAGCATCCACTGTCCGTTTACGCGGTTGAAGAGGAATTGCTTAACCGATTTGTTGTTGAAAGCAATCTTTTCAATAATCACATGGCTTATCGTTGTGTCTTTCACCAATTCCATCTGCTTGGCGTTATCGAAGATTAGCGTATAATAGCCCTGTTTCATAAAGAAGTGTTCCATGCGCCAATCTTTCTTTTCAATGCGTTTCGCCACCTTATCGTTTTGGTAAACGTCCAATGGGAACTTTACTCGCGCAAACTGCAACTTGCGGTTTGCAGCAAAGTTGAACACAAAGTCGTCGAACAATTCGTCTGCCGCCTTCGGCATGGGTTGTTCTTCGATAATACTCTCAAGCGTGTCGCGCGTTGCGGTATCGCCCACAATTGTATCAGTGCGCGTACTGTCGGCGGTTGTCGGTTTCTTATCCGTACAACCCGTGGTGGTGCTCCCCATCGCTATCAGTAGCACAACCATTATAGCAAAGAAAATAAGCTTCTTCATCCTCTTTCTTTTCGTTTCCTATACTCTTTTGTTAGTCTCTCAAATTATTCTTACGTAAAGTGGACAATTCGGCATGCGTTTTTCTGCACTGCCAAAATGTGTCCTAGTTGATGCAAAAGTACAACTTTATTTCCACACCATGTTTATTTCAATATAAAAATATTAACTTTGCATCCAAATTGTAATAACACAATAAAAAGATGATACTCGATAAAATAGACCAACTGTTGAACGAAGTGAACAATCTCTCGGCACAAAACGCCGAAGAAATTGAACAACTGCGCCTGAAATATCTCAGCAAAAAGGGTGAGATTACCGCCCTTATGGCCGACTTCCGTAATGTGGCTGCCGACCAAAAGAAAGCGGTGGGCATGAAAATCAACGAGTTGAAACAGCTTGCACAAGACAAGCTGAACGAACTGAAAGAGGCTGTGGGTACACAAAAGAAGGCCGAAGACGCACCCGACCTTACCCGTACACCCTACCCCATCAAGCTGGGAACACGACATCCGCTAACTATCGTGCGCAACAAAATCATCGATATCTTCCAACGAATGGGCTTTACGCTTGCCGAAGGACCAGAAATCGACGACGACCTGCACGTGTTTACCAAGCTGAACTTCGCGCCCGACCATCCCGCACGCGACATGCAGGACACCTTTTTTATCGAGACAAATCCCAGCGATGTAACGAAGAATGTTATTTTGCGCTCGCATACGTCTAACGACCAAAGCCGAGTGATGGAACGCCAACAGCCACCCATCCGCGTAATTTGCCCAGGACGAGTGTTCCGCAACGAGGCTATCTCGGCACGTGCGCACTGTTTCTTCCACCAACTAGAAGGCCTGTACATCGACAAGAACGTGTCGTTTACCGACCTAAAACAGGTGTTGCTCACCTTTGCTCGCGAACTTTTCGGTCCCGACACCGACATCCGCCTGCGTCCAAGCTATTTCCCCTTCACCGAACCAAGTGCAGAAATGGACATCTCTTGCCACATCTGCGGCGGCGAGGGCTGTGGATTTTGCAAACACACGGGTTGGGTTGAAATCCTTGGTTGTGGCATGGTAGACCCCAATGTGCTTGAAGCCTGCGGTATAGACAGCACCGTTTATTCGGGCTACGCCTTTGGCTTGGGCATCGAACGCATCACCAACTTGAAATATCACGTGGCCGACTTGCGCATGTTCTCCGAGAACGACGTGCGTTTCCTGCAAGAGTTCCAGTCGGCCAACTAAACCGCTTATAATGCGCGTTACCCATAAGCGGATATACAAACGAAAATACAACAGAAACCGTCGGCAGTGTTGCCGGCGGTTTCTGTTAATACCTCCGAGGTTCGTTTGACGGATTTGCACACGCAGAGGCCCGCATTGTCAAGCACACCTATATATTAAAAGGAGTGGTAGGCAAGCAAAAACCGCCACATTGCTGTTACACCTGTCAGATGTCCTCCGTATGCCTACGCTTCAAAAACGCCTTATACGTCTGCCGCACTTTCGGTGCAAGCACAACAATTGCAACAAGGTTTGGGATAACCACAAACCCGTTAAAGGTGTCGGCAAGCTCCCAAACAAGGTTTGCCGCAAACACCGAACCCACGAACACACACGCGATAACAACCAGCCTAAACGGCCTTACGCTACGCTGTCCAAAGAGATATTTCACATTCATCTCGCCGAAAATGTACCACCCCATAATGGTGGTGAAGGCAAAGAAGAAAAGGCTTATGGCTAGGAAAGCCAAGCCCGTGTTGCCAAAAGCATGCTCGAATGCAGCCTGGGTGATGGCCACCGACTGCAAGCTGCCGTCTTTATAAACACCCGTAACCATGATAACCAATGCCGTTGCCGTACATATCAACATGGTATCTACAAAAACCCCCGCCATGGCCACAAAACCTTGTATCGACGGGTCTTTAACGCTGGCCATAGCATGGGCATGCGGTGTAGAACCCATACCAGCCTCGTTAGAAAACAATCCGCGAGCCACCCCGTAGCGAATGGCACATGTCATCACCGTGCCAGCAGCTCCTCCTGCCGCCGACTTCATTGAGAATGCCTCGGTGAAGATAGCCTTGAAAACGGGAATAATCTGGTTGCCGAACATGAAAAGTATCACGATGGAACCCAGTATGTAGATTAACGCCATGAAGGGCACCACAAACTCGGCGATGCGCGTGATGCGCCTCTGACCACCCACGACAACCAATGCTACAAGTGCTGCAATAAGCGCGCCCACGAGATAAGGGCTAACGTTAAACGCAGACGTAACGGCCAGCGATATGGAGTTGGCCTGAACCATGTTGCCCACAAAGCTAAGGGCACAGATAAGTGCCACCGAGAAGAAGCAAGCCAACACCTTACTCTTCAACCCGTGGTGTATATAGTAGGCCGGTCCACCAACCACTTCGCCCTGCCTAACCTCCTTATACTTCTGCGCTAGCACTGCTTCAGAGAATATTGTGCCCATGCCCAATAACGCCGAGAGCCACATCCAAAAGATGGCGCCCATGCCGCCCATGGCTATTGCCGTGGCAACACCGCCTATGTTGCCCGTTCCCACCTGTGCAGCAACGGCCGTGGCGAGGGCTTGAAAAGAATTAACGTTGTTCTCCGCTCCCTTCTCGCGCTTCTTAAACAAACCTCCAAAAGCGTATTTAAAGGCCAAAGCCAAATGCCTTACTTGCGGAAAACCGAGATAAACTGTGTAGAAGACACCCACACAAAGCAGGGCGTACATCAGGAAATTATTCCACAGCACGCCGTTGAATGCTTTAACATAACCTATTAAATCCATACCGATTTCGTTTTTAGTCATTAAGGAATGTGCAAATATAGACATTATAACGGCACGCTGCAAGCAATTTCCGATTTATTTCGTGTTGACAAAATCTTTACTTATTGCCCAACAGAAAAACAGGCAAGCATCCTCTGTTCTGCATCTCGTGGCTAAAAGCTGGATTTGGCTTATGCCGCCACTTGTGGGACACAGCATAACAATAGGTTGCCGCGCCAACTATCGCATGGTGCTCGCGGTTTAGTTGCATTTAGTTTAACACCTCAATTCCGCAGCATTTTTCCTTGTGCCATATCTTTGAATATTGAGATGCCTTTGGGGGCACTGTACATTTATAGGAGAAACTTGTCTGGGTTCCTCTGGTCTGTCTAGGCATGAAATTCCCCACCCAAACCAATGGGGAACATGAAAACCACGAAGAGATGCCGTTCATTCAAGGAATATCTCGGCGTAGTAGGTCTTGTTCGTAGATAGGCTCTGAACGTTCTGCCTCCCCGTTCAAAACTATTTTGCCGGCACGCTGACAAAATGCAGGATGAAGGCTTTCAGTCTGCTCGTCTTTTTCAACGGCCCTACCTTTTCACTGATACGGCGGACGAGATAGAGGTAGAAGTTCTTCAGCATGGCGGTAACCATCATGAACACCATGTTCTCAGCCATGAAGGAAAAAGGCAGGTGCGCCCATCCGAAGTCTTTGTTCTGTATGTCGAGGTTCTTTTCGCTCGCAACACGTTCGTTTTAGAACGTGATGATGTCTTCCTCGGTAGATGTCCAGTCGTTGGTGAGGATGCAGCGGTATGCGTATATCACCCCGAAAATGTCCCTCCGTACCCTACCGCCCTTTTCCTTCATGGGACTTCGCTGTACGACGAGCCTGTACGACTTCCCTCCGATGAGGTTGTGTTTGACCTAATATTTCTTACTTAACTACTTCACAACTTACCAACATAAAAAAACAAACATCAGAACTCACGCACTCAACAACTCACAAACACCGTAACTTGTTAACTTAAAAAAGAATATTAACCTCATGAATCCACAAACTTATTAACCTATAACCCCATTAACTTACAAACTCATAAACTTACTAACTCGTAAATCAACCCCCGATAACTCAACAACTCAATAACACACAAACTTACAAACTTTTTCAACTTACAAACTCATCAAACTCATTAAGCCATCAAATCAAATCTTAAATTATTGCTTTTTATTTTACAAAAGCGCACTAATTTCAAGTCCGTTCTAGCGAAATTATAAGCTAAAAAGCAGGTAAATAGCCACGATTTCTAGTCTTTTACGCCTTGCGCCTTGTCTATTTTCAAGAAAAAGGGTGCATTTTGTACCATTTAGCCTTTCTAGTTTGGTTGCCAGCTCGTCATTTTTCAAGCCCAATTACATGCTTTTAGCCCCTAAAAACATACTTTTTAACGACTATTTCGCCCTTTTCGAGCATGTATTTAATGGATTTTAAAGGTTATATTTATACGATTGTAATGTGTTTTTATGCTTTTCGACTCGCATTTTGCATCAAAACACACTGCATTTAGCACCAAAACGCATTGCATTTAGCACCAAAACGCACTGCATTTAGCACCAAAACGCACTGCGTTTAGCGGCAAATAGCACCCAAACGGGTGCAAAAAGCGGTTATTTTAAATAAAAATTCATTTTGATGCACTCACAGGCTACCTCCTTATTGCATCAAAACCAACCTTCGCGAGAATCGATTTTTTGGGCGAGGTGAGCGATTGGTGAATGAAAAGGCACTCATAATGTTAAAATATTTACTAAAAATCGGACAAAAACCAACAAAAAGACAAGTTAATAAGTAGACTAATAAACGAGTAGACAAGAGAACAAGTAGACAAGAGAACGAGTTAGCAAGAAAACGAGTTGGCAAGAGAACGAGTAGGCAAGAGAACAAGTAGGCAAGAGAACAAGTAGACAGGAAAACGTGTAGACAAGAGAACAAGTAGACAGGCAAACGAGTAGACAAGAAAACGAGTTGGCAAAAAAGAGTAGACAAGAGAATGACTAGGCAAAGGAACGGTTAACAAGTGGATGAGAAGACAAGTTAATAAGTAGACGAGAAATTTCTCTCTTAACTTTCTCCACAGAACAAGTCTACATCAAAAAATTCTCTCTTAACTTTCTCCATGAAACTTTCTCCATAGAACTTTCTCCACAGAACAAGCCTACATCAAAATAATGTACGCTACTTGCATTGGCCGCTATCAGCGAAGTTTTATACAATCCGTTCGTCCTAAACTGGCCTCATCAATAAACATCAAGTCGTCTTTGCTTGTTACAATTAGCCCTTTACAGACTTAATTCGCTGCCTGCAAAGGGCCATTATCTGTTTATTTAGCAAAAGGGAAACTGTTCCAAGGACTCTTTGGGTTCTCAATCAGTTTCTTCACAACATTTGCCTGCATCTTCAATTGGATACCACTACCAAGCCAAAGGGCGTACCCAATGAGGTAACTCTTGCCATAATCTTCCCAAGAAGTGAGCGACTGATGGGCAAACTCGTCGGCAGCATCTACATATTGCCACATTTCTTCCTCGCTGATATACTTACACTCGGCACACAAACGAGCGAGATATACTAGGATAGAAACGTAATAACCATCTGCCCCAATACGCACAAAGTCTGTTTCGTCCTTAACTATTCCTAGTTTCACGAGTTTAGGCATCATCTTAAAAGCATTCTCTATCTGTTTGGCACAAGCCCGCGCGTCTTTATCCAACACAAAGGTGTCGTTGAGATACTTATCGATAGGTTGCTGCTCTTTAAGTTTGAAAGCTTCGCCGATATGTGGTATAAAGTTTTTTGTACAAGCGACCTTAAAGTCGTTTAATAAGTTGATAGCCGAGTCGTGCCCGTCAACGTCCCAATGCTCCTTTAAGTAATCCTCACGCTCTGTTCGGGCCATACCTGTCTTGAGGCTGTTCAATATCACTTTATCGTATGCTGCACTTACACTGCTCAAAAGCATCTTACGCTGTTGATCTTTGGTTAATGTGGTTTTATCATCCATACGTAGGCCACCAAATATTTTAAGCACAAGGCTTTTTAATTCGGTCATGTAAATATACAATCCGCCCAAAATGGCAATGGCAACAACGCCATAAATAATCCAAGTTAACGGACCGCTTTCGACATCATCCGAACCTCCACCACGTACCCTTATGCGAAATCTAGCAGCAGCGGCAACTTGTTGTGCGACGAGACACAACATGAACATCAAACTAACAATGGTTTTCTTTTTCATAGAATTACTCTTCACGATATTAATATTCATTGATTATATCTTGTCCGCCGAAAAAAGCACGGCGGACAAGAACTTATATTAGGTTCTATTAGCTTAACAATTGCTTATTATGCAAAAGGAACTCCTTTCCAAGGACTCTTCGCACTGGAATACATATCCTTTGCATGGCCGGCCATCACTTCAAAGTAGTTGGCTGTTCCACACCACAAGCAACGCCCAATGATGTAGCTCTTGCCGAAATCTTCCCAAGAAGTAAGCGTTTGGTGGGCAATTTCGTCGGCTGCATCAATGTATTGCCACATTTGTTCGTCAGTGATATACTCGTGTTCACGACACAATCTGGCCATGAACACCAACCTACCAGCATCCCAAGCATCAGGTCCGATACGTACGAAGTCGGCTTGGTCTTTAATGAGTTGTACCTTTATTAAAGAGTCGATAGAGCCAAAAGCAAACTGAACTTGTTCCCAACAGTCGCGCATGTCATCTTCATCTTCAAGATTTTCGGTGATGTACTGCTGGATAGCGCGCTTGTTTTGAAGTTTCAGAGCTTCTACAACAAGGGGAAAGAAACGGCGTGTACCTGCGTGTTGCAGATAGTCGAGCGTATCAATTGCCGATTCTTTATCGGTAATACCCCAGCCCTGGCCAAACATTTTCTGCCTTCCGCCATACGACATTCCCGTCTTAACAACGTTCATAAATGTGCCTTTCTGTGCAGAAAAGACACCACTCAAAAGCAGTTTTCGCTGCTGTTCTTTGCTCAACGTAGTGGTTTCGTCTATACGAAAGCCACCAAATATGGCATAATAGAAAGATGAAAAAAATGAAAACATACTTGGTTTAGTGTAATGAACGTTACTTTTTCTTGCCTTTTACAACCTTCTGTGCAGTTGTTTTCTCTGGCATCTTATTCTCAGGACGTGTAAAGCCGTCTTTCTTAGCGCGCTCGCTCATGGTTTTGATACGCTTGTCGAGGTCGGGGTGAGAAGAGAACATACGTTTCCATTTGCTGTCTTTCTGGTAGCCTGCATCTTCTTCAAGTTTCTTCAACTTCTCGAACGACAAAGCAATAGCCCAAGGGTTCTTGTTGTTCTTCTTCAAGAACTCGTAGCCGTAAGAGTCGGCATTGCTTTCTTGTTTTTGCGAGTAAGTGGCGTTCAGTAGTGCTTCGCCAAGGTCGCCAAGCTGCGAGTCGGTAAGTGCGGCAGCCTTACCATTGGTTGAAGACACGCCGTCTTTTAATGCCGAAGTAAGCAGAGCTGTACGGAATCCGTTCTTTGAATCCTTGTGGGCAACGTGTCCAATCTCGTGTCCGATAACACCAAGCAGTTCTTCGTCGGTCATGATGTCCATCAAAGAAGAGAATACACGCACGCTACCGTCGGCACATGCAAAGGCGTTCACGTCTACAACATAGTACACTTTAAAGTTCAAAGGAATGCCTTCTACTTCTGTCAGCCCTGCGGTAAGTTTCTTCAAACGGATGGCGTAAGGGTTGTCGTCGGGACAAACTTGATTGTGTTTGTCCATCCAATCAATGTATTCCTTAACGTAATTCACCACATCGGCATCAGTCAAAGTTACAGCTTTGGCAGCTTTTGCTGCTCCGCCAACTGCCTTTTTAAGGTTAAACTGGGCCATTGCTGGCATTGTGCTCAACATACAGAAAGCAACAACGAACAAAAGAGATAATGTTTTTTTCATAAAAAAAATGTCTTTTAAAAGGTAAATTATATCGCAAAGGTATATAAAAAAGTGTTAGCTGCGCACCGTTTCCGATTTTTTAACGCAATTTATTCAATAGAATTTATGTCTAGTCCCATATCTAAGGGCAATCAAGCAGCTCTTAACAGGGTTCTTTTACTCCCAAAAAAACGGTCAAAACGATACCCTTTTCACCCTTAAAACACATCTTTATAACTTACTAATAATCAAGCAAAGCCATTGCAAACCTTTCATATTTACGTCTATCTTTTATATTTTTTTTCTAAAAATACGCGTAAGTATTGAACCTGACATAGTAGTGTGTTAAAGCCGAAATGCTAAATTCTGTAACCTTCAATAAGCATCCCAAGCGTTGCAGGTAGTTTCTTAAAAGTGCCTTTAACTAGGTTACGGACATAAGAAGAACGCAGATGAGCAGGAAAATGAAGTGTCCCGGAATTAGAACCCGACACAACAGACACGCCTACATAATAAGTATTGCCCCGCTTTAAGGTGATGTCCCCTTGCGTTTTAATCTTAATGTGTGTGTTTTGGTTTGTGGGGGTCAATGCTAGATAAAGGGGTTTTGACTGAACAGGCTCGAACTTTTCGCCATGAACCTCGTACACAATAAGGCGAACAACACATTGATGATACGTACACTCCTCCACTTTCATGTCGAAACTCGCCACCACATAGTCTCTTTTCACACTAAACAATGGTCCCATTTCTACCTTTCCCTGCTGTTCTTTCCCAAATGCGGCATCGCCAGGGAGTTTCATTCCACGCCCTACAATTGTTTCCAGCTTTGTCTGCTTAGCAACAATGTCTACGCTACCCAAATTATACGCCCGTTCTTCTAGCATAACGTTCACATATCCTTGCTGAAACACACTGGGCGGAACTAGTTTCGTTTTAAAGCTTATGTGGCTAACGTTTATGTCGGCTGTAACGCTACGTGGTAACTGCAAATTAAAGTGTCCATCAGCATCCGAAATGCAAAACAGGCTGTCCACGCTAATTGTTGCGTACTCTATACCATGCCCACTAGCATCTACAACTCGCCCCGTTACTTTCGTCTGACCATTAGAAGGCAACACGAAAGCGAGATTTAATACGATAAAAAGAAACAAGAACCTTTTCATGCGCTATTGAATTAAATGATAAAGACTAGAAGAGACCACCAATATCAGAAAACAAAAATACAAAAATAAAACGAAACACTTACGATATCTAATCACAAATAAACTTCAAATAAGGTCTGACAGCACATCTATCGTCCCCAACAGCACACACAAGCCCCCAACTGCAAGCAACCAAGTCGCCTTTGAACACTTTTGTTCGCAAGCCCAAACGCCTCGTCGAAAACCTAATTAGCCAACCAAGCAAAGCACGTTATATGCCACAACCACACGCCAATGCAAGCCGAGAAAACAAGGCGACAGGATGTTCAAGCCGCCATTAATTTGCATAATCCAATGAAAACCACTACCTTTGCATGGTTGTATCCGATAAATTTGTCGGCAAACAATACCCATTCAAGTTGTACGTAATTACAAATCAAGATAAAAGAGAATGATAACTGTTACAAATCTTGCTATTCAATTCGGTAAGCGAGTGCTCTACAAAGACGTGAATATGAAGTTCACATCAGGAAATATTTATGGTATCATCGGAGCCAACGGAGCGGGTAAGTCAACCCTTCTCAAAGCTATCAGCGGAGAACTGGAGCCCAACAAGGGAACTGTTGAGCTAGGACCAGGCGAGCGCCTCTCTGTTTTGGATCAAGATCACTTTAAGTTCGACGAATATCGCGTTATCGACACCGTTCTGATGGGCCACGAAAAGCTGTGGAAGAACATGAAAGAACGCGAGGCACTATATGCCAAAGAGGAAATGACCGAAGAAGACGGAAACCGCGCGGCCGTGCTGGAAGAAAAGTTTGCAGAGATGAACGGCTGGGAGGCCGAAAGCGACGCAGCGCAGATGTTGAGCAACTTGGGCGTAACCGACGCTTTGCACTACAAGCAGATGAGCGACCTATCGAACAACGAGAAGGTGCGCGTGATGTTGGCAAAGGCACTTTTTGGCAACCCCGACAACTTGTTGCTCGACGAGCCTACCAACGACTTGGACCTCGACACCGTGAACTGGCTGGAAGAATACTTAGGTAACGTGGAGCAAACGGTGCTTGTGGTTAGCCATGACCGCCACTTCCTCGATGCTGTGAGTACCCAAACGGTGGACATCGACTTTGGAAAGGTTACCATTTTCTCGGGTAACTACTCGTTCTGGTACGAAAGTTCGCAGCTAGCTTTGCGCCAAGCGCAGAACCAAAAGCAAAAGGCCGAAGAGAAACGAAAGGAATTGGAGGAGTTCATCCGTCGTTTCTCAGCCAATGTGGCAAAGAGTAGGCAAACCACTTCGCGTAAAAAGATGCTCGAAAAGCTTAACGTTGAAGAGATCAAACCTTCGAGCCGCAAATATCCCGGCATCATTTTCCAGATGGAACGCGAACCAGGCAACCAAATATTAGAGGTAGAAGGCCTCAAAGCAACCGACAACGAAGGCAACGTTTTGTTTGACAACGTGTCGTTCAACGTGGAGAAAGGGCAAAAAGTGGTGTTCCTCAGCCACAATCCCAAGGCCATGACGGCACTCTTCGAGATTATCAACGGCAACCGCGAGGCCGAAGCAGGCGCTTACAAGTGGGGTGTAACCATCACCACGGCCTATCTTCCGCTAGACAACACGGCGTTCTTCGACAGCAAACTCAACCTTGTAGACTGGCTTAGCCAATACGGCCCGGGTAACGAGGTGGTAATGAAAAGCTATCTAGGGCGCATGCTCTTCTCGGGCGAAGACGTGTTGAAAGAGGTGAACGTGCTATCGGGAGGCGAGAAAATGCGTTGCATGATTGCGCGCATGCAAATGAAGAACGCCAACTGCCTGATACTCGACACGCCCACCAACCACCTCGACTTGGAAAGCATTCAGGCCTTCAACAACAACCTCGTTGGCTTTAAGGGTAACATTCTCTTTGCCAGCCACGACCACCAATTCATACAGTCTATTGCCGACCGTATCATCGAGCTTACGCCAAATGGCACCATCGACAAGTTGATGAGCTACGACGATTACATCTACGACCCTGCCATTAAGGAGCAAAGGGCTAAAATGTATAATGCCTAAAACAGGTTGGCAAGGTATTTGCTAAGTTACTTTACAGATACGATTAAAACAGTAAACAAACAAATACGCATTTGGAATGAACGACAATATGACAGACGAAAACATGAAAAAGAAGGCCAATGGCAACCTCGACAACAACGAGGAGGCTGTTGACCTAAATCAAGATGCACCCCAAGAAGAAACCAACGAGCCACAAGAACAGCCGCAACAAACCGAAGAGGAACCCCAAACGGAGGAAGAGAACCTGGCTAAACAACTCGAAGAGTTGAAAGACAAGTATCTACGTACCGTGGCCGAGTTCGAGAATTTCAAGCGTCGCACGCTAAAAGAAAAGGCCGAACTCATTCTCAACGGCGGCGGAAAAACCATCACGGCTATACTACCCATCATCGACGACATGGAAAGAGCCATAGAAAACGCACACAAACAAGAGTGTGTAGATGCTGTGGAAGAGGGATGGGAACTGATTTACAAGAAATTGCTCAGCACGCTCGAAGGAATGGGCGTGAAGAAAATGGAGGTAGACGGGAAAGACTTTGACGTTGACTTCCACGAGGCCGTGGCAATGGTGCCAGGCATGGGAGATGAAAAGAAAGGAAAAATCATCGACTGCCTGCAAACGGGATATACCCTTAACGATAAGGTGATAAGGCATGCCAAAGTGGCGGTTGGACAATAATTGATGGGGCTGGAAAGGAAAGAAAATGGCTAAAAGAGATTATTATGAAGTGCTGGGCGTTGACAAAAACGCCTCGGAAGACGAGATAAAAAAAGCTTATCGCAAACTCGCCATCAAATATCACCCCGACAAGAACCCCGGCGACAAAGACGCGGAAGCGAAGTTTAAGGAGGCTGCCGAGGCTTACGACGTGCTACACGACCCCGAAAAGCGCAAGCAATACGACCAATTTGGGTTCGATGGGCCTGCCGGCATGGGCGGTAGTGGTGGATTTGGCGGTGGCGCCAGCATGGATATGGACGACATTTTCTCCATGTTCGGCGACATCTTTGGTGGACATGGCGGCTTTTCTGGTTTCTCCGGTTTCGGCGGAGGGACTAGATCAAGGCAGCATGTGCAATTCAGAGGCAGCGATTTGCGACTGAAAGTGCGACTAACTCTGCAAGAAATAGCAACGGGCATCACCAAAAAGTTTAAGGTTAAGAAAGATGTAACCTGTACACACTGCCACGGAACAGGAGCAGAAGCGGGTAGCGGAACGGAAACTTGCCCCACTTGCCACGGTCAAGGCATCGTTACCAAGACCGTTAGAACCATGTTGGGCATGATGCAAACGCAAACCGAATGCCCAACGTGTCACGGAGAAGGAACGGTTATCAAGAACCCGTGCCAAACTTGTCACGGAACGGGTGTAACCAAGGGCGAAGAAGTGGTGGAAATTAAAATACCTGCCGGCGTAGCCGAAGGAATGGTCGTGAATGTACCCGGTAAAGGCAACGCAGGTAAGCGCAACGGCATAACTGGAGACATACAAGTATGTATTGAGGAAGAGCCTAACGACACTTTTGTTCGCGACGGCAACGACCTTATATATAATGAACTGCTAGATTTCCCCACGGCTGCATTGGGCGGAAGCCTCGAAATACCATTGGTAGACGGTGGAAAGGTGCGCATGAAGGTTGCACCAGGCACACAACCCGGCACGGCATTGCGCCTGCGCGGTAAGGGATTGCCCTCTGTTCAAGGTTACGGACCTGGCGTGGGCGACCTCATCGTTAACCTGAGCGTGTATGTGCCCAAAACGCTGTCCGGCGAAGAAAAGGCTTGCTTGGACAAACTAGCCCAAAGCGACAACTTTAAAGGCGACAGAGTTACCAAGCAAACGATATTTCAGAAATTCAAGAATTACTTTAACTGATGAATTATCAGGAGACAATTCAGTACCTTTACAATAGCACCCCTGTTTTCGAACATGTGGGTGCTTCTGCATATAAGGAGGGTTTAGACAATTCGCTAGCGTTAGATTCACACCTGGGCGTACCTCATCACGCCTTCAAAAGCATCCATGTGGCAGGTACGAACGGCAAAGGTTCTACCGCACACACGCTTGCCGCCATACTACAAGCCTGCGGTTACCGCGTAGGCCTATACACTTCGCCACATTTGGTAGACTTCCGCGAACGCATTCGCATCAACGGCGAGCCGCTTTCAGAATCTTATGTTGTGGATTTCGTTGCCCAACACCGTGCATTTTTCGAACCTCTTCACCCCTCGTTCTTCGAACTGACCACCGCTATGGCTTTCAGTTATTTTGCCGAAAGCCATGTAGATGTGGCCGTTATCGAAGTAGGGTTGGGCGGTAGGCTCGACTGCACCAACATCATTAGCCCCATTCTCTCGGTCATCACCAACATCAGTCTAGATCATACGGGCTTTCTGGGCAACACATTGGCTCAAATTGCCGTCGAAAAAGCGGGTATCATCAAGCCCAATACCCCCGTGGTGGTGGGCGAAACCACTGTGGAGACACGACAAGTGTTTGAAAATACTGCGAAAGAACGGCATGCGCCTGTGGTGTGGGCCGAGCAAAATCCCGAAGTTTTGCAGTGGCAACACCGCAACGAGAGGGGTATCAGTCTGCAAACACGCAGTTTTGGCAACATCGTTTTCGAACTAGGTGGCAACTATCAGCACCACAACGCCAACACCATCTTAACCGCCGCGCGGCAATTGCAGGCCTTGGGCTTTGACATAACCGCCAAAGAGGTGGGCCAAGGCATGGCCACGGTATGCCAATCAACAGGCTTACAAGGGCGTTGGCAAATCTTAGGGCATGCACCCTTAGTGGTTTGCGACACAGGCCACAACGTTGCAGGTTGGCAATACCTTAGTCCGCAAATTCGTGCACAAAGCTATCGCACGCTCAGAATGGTGTTCGGCATGGTAGACGACAAGGATTTAGACACAGTTCTAACCCTTTTGCCCAAAGAGGCAACCTATTATTTCACGCAAGCAAGCACACATCGCGCCATACCTAGTGAGGTTGTGGCGCAAAAAGCCGAACAAAACGCATTGCACGGCTCTATATATAATAATGTGTATGCAGCTTACAAGGCCGCACTAAGCGATGCCGCAAAAGACGATTTCGTATTTGTTGGCGGCAGCAGTTTTGTGGTGGCCGATTTGCTTTCAAACCTTAAAATGTGCTCAGAAAACACGGAATAAGACATGCCAGAGAAGAAAGCAAAATCTACTTCAAACCTTTAAAAACGCGCACAAACCTACCAATATCAAACCATATATTATCAAAAAGAAAGCGGCGGAGCCTTCTGTTGAACATTTTTAACAGGAAACCACCGCTTTTAATATATTAATATTTGTTGCATTCAGTTTTTTTCGTTTACTTTGCAACAAAGTATAACTAAAAACTTTCTTTTATGACGAACACAGATAAGGTACAAAACGTATGCGGGCTGAAACGCGAAGACTTTCAGACTCGCATCAACGGAAAAGAAACCGATTTGTATATTCTCCGCAACAAGGATGGAAACGAAGTAGCCATAACCAACTATGGCGGGGCGCTTGTGGCCATTATGGTTCCCGACAAACACGGAAACCTGGCCAATGTGATACAAGGCCACGACAACATACAAGATGTTGTGAACTCGCCCGAACCCTATCTCTCTACCCTTGTGGGCAGATATGGCAACAGAATTGCCAAAGGCAAGTTTCAATTACATGGTAAAGAGTACAGTCTTCCCATCAACAACGGCCCCAACTCGTTGCACGGAGGAAAGAAAGGCTTTAACGCCAAGGTGTGGGATGCACTGCAAATGAACGACACCACGCTTGTATTGAACTACATAAGTGCATACGGCGAAGAGGGTTTCTCGGGTGAACTAAAAACAACGGTTATCTATACCTTCACCGACGACAACGAATTGGTTATCGAATACATGGCCAAAACAAACAAGAAAACAGTAATCAACCTTACAAGTCACGGCTTTTTCTCGTTGGCTGGCATCGCCAACCCCACACCGAGCATTGAGAATTTAGAGTGCGAAATCAATGCAGACTTTTATATTCCTATCGACGAGGTGAGCATTCCCACAGGAGAAATACGTTTCGTAAAAGGTACGCCGTTCGATTTCAGAACGCCAAAGACCATCGGACAAGACATAAACGCCGACCACGAACAAATAAAAAACGGTGCCGGCTACGACCATTGCTTTGTGCTTAACAAGCGCGAAGAAGGCGAATTAAGCTTTGCCGCACGGATAATGGAGCCTGTAACGGGGCGCACGATGGAGGTTTATACCACCGAACCGGGCGTACAACTCTACACCGACAATTGGGCCGACGGCTACAAAGGGCAACATGGAGCCACCTTCCCACGAAGAAGCGGCATCTGCTTTGAGGCACAACACTTCCCCGATTCGCCCAATCGCCCCTACTTCCCCTCGGTGGTGCTGAACCCAGGCGAGCAATATAAGCAGAAAACAATTTATAAATTCGGAACGATAGCATAAACATTCATCATCAATAGGCCCACTCTTGAAATGCGCCTGCAATGCCTTTGGTAAGCCATTGCCCATCTCTTTCTGCCCCGCCGTTGTGAAATAAGCCGACGAAAAACGTAGAAAGCAACAAGTTTGCCACGTATCAACAGAACGCAAACAGGCAGAGCAGGCTTTTCAAGACAAGCCATATCTAAAAGCATTTATTACTAAAACTAAAATGGAAAATAAACAAGCAAAAAGTGGTAGCATAGTAGCCATTGTCACAATGATGTTCCTCTATGCAATGATTTCATTCGTGACAAACCTCGCCGCACCTATCGGCATTATCTGGAAAAACGCTTTCCAAGGCGACAGTGCCAACACGGTAGGCATGCTCGGCAACGCAATGAACTTCTTAGCTTACCTGTTTATGGGCATCCCCGCAGGTAAGTTGCTTTCGAAAATTGGCTACAAGCGCACCGCTCTTGTTGGTATAGCCCTAGGTTTCATTGGCGTACTGGTGCAGTTCCTTTCTGGTGGCGTAGGCGATAAGGTTGCGGGCTTTTCCGTTTACCTGCTAGGCGCATTCATCTCTGGTTTCTGCGTGTGTACACTTAACACTGTTGTAAACCCCATGCTCAACCTCTTGGGGGGCGGCGGCAACCGTGGCAACCAGCTAAACCTTGTAGGTGGAACGCTTAACTCGCTTGCCGGTACGCTAACGCCTATGCTCGTGGGTGCGCTTATCGGCACAGTAACGGCTAAAACCGCAATGGTAGACATCAACCTTGTGCTTTATATCGCTATGGGTGTGTTTGCAGCTGCTTTCGTTGCACTGCTCTTTATCCCCATAGCCGACCCTGAAATGGGTAAGACCACGGCCGAAACGGTGTACGAAAGAAGTCCGTGGGCATTCCGTCACTTCGTTCTTGGCACCATCGCCATATTCATTTACGTGGGCGTTGAGGTTGGAATACCCGGCACGTTGAACTTCTACCTATCCGATACCAGTGCTAATGGCGGTGGCCTAGACCCTGCAACGGCCGTTAAGATTGGCGGCTTTGTGGCTGGCACCTATTGGTTTCTCATGCTTGTAGGCCGTTTCTCGGCCGGATTTATTGCCGATAAGGTTTCTAGTAAGGCCATGATGATTGTCACAGCAAGCCTCGGCATCTTCCTCATACTGTTGGCTATGGTTCTAGGTAAAAGCACAACGATGGCCATGCCTGTGTTCACTGGCTCGTCGTTCCAGTTTGTTACGGTGCCCATAGCAGCACCGCTGTTGGTTCTTTGCGGCTTATGCACCTCGGTTATGTGGTCCAGCATCTTCAATTTGGCCACCGAAGGCCTCGGCAAATACTCTGCCGCAGCATCAGGAATCTTCATGATGATGGTTGTTGGTGGTGGTGTTCTGCCACTTATGCAGAACTTTATCGCCGACCATGCGGGCTATCTCATCTCCTACTCCATACCGCTAATCGGCCTGGCATTCATTCTTTTCTATGCACTTATCGGCAGTAAGAACGTAAATAAGGATATCCGCGTGGACTAACGCCCAGCTAAACGCGAAACAATTAAGTATTAAACAAATTCCATACATCATTAACCTAAAACACAACAACATGGTGAATATAGAACATGTAAGAAGTCGTTTTATCAAGCACTTCGACGGAAAGACCGGCAACATATACGCATCACCCGGACGCATCAACCTTATTGGCGAACATACCGACTACAACGGCGGGTTCGTTTTCCCAGGAGCAGTAGACAAAGGCATTATGGCCGAGGTACGCCCCAATGGAACCGACACGGTGATGTGCTACTCTATCGACTTAAAAGACCGCGTAGAGTTTAAAGTAGACGACCCCAATGGTCCGCGCGCAAGCTGGGCACGCTACATCTATGGTATTATCCAAGAGATGAAAAAGCTAGGTGTAAACGTCAAAGGCTTTAACACCGCCTTCTCTGGCGACGTGCCACTTGGAGCCGGAATGTCATCATCGGCCGCACTCGAAAGCTGCTTTGCTTTTGCATTGAACGACCTCTTTGGCGACAACAAGGTGTCTAAATGGGACATGGTGCTTGCAGGACAGGCCACCGAACATAACTATTGTGGCGTGATGTGCGGCATTATGGACCAATTTGCAAGCGTATTCGGACAAGAAGGAAAGCTAATGCGACTTGATTGCAGGTCGAGAGAGTTCGAGTATTTCCCCTTCAACCCACAGGGATATAAGCTTGTCTTGCTCGATTCTAAGGTGAAACACGAACTCGCATCCTCGGCTTACAACCACCGAAGAAAGAGTTGTGAGAACGTGGTTGCCGCACTTAACGCCAAGTTCCCTGAGAAGAAGTTCGATACTTTGCGCGATGCAGACTGGCAAGAGCTTGATGCAGTGAAGGCAAACGTTTCGGAAGAAGACTTCAAACGCGCACACTTCGTGCTTGGAGAGAAAGACCGAGTGCTGGCCGTTTGTGATGCTTTGAACGCTGGCGACTACGAAACGGTGGGCAAGAAGATGTACGAAACACACGAAGGACTGAGCAAAGAGTACGAGGTTTCGTGCGAAGAGCTGGACTACCTGAACGAATTGGCCAAGGAAAATGGCGTTACGGGTAGCCGTATCATGGGTGGTGGTTTCGGTGGTTGCACCATCAACCTCGTTAAAGACGAACTTTACGACAAGTTTATAGCAGACGCTAAACAGAAATATGCAGCCAAATACAAGCACGAACCCGCCGTTTACGACGTGGTAATTAGCGATGGTTCGCGCAAGGTTTGCTAACAACACATAGCCAAGTCAGGCTCATAGCCTGCCCATTGGCTACTGAGCAACAACATGAAAGAGGATGTGACAACCTGTGCACATCCTCTTTTTTACGCTTTTTATCCGCTCATGCCAATCCATTGCGCACACGCTTTGTAGGCCTTCTCGCATACTATTGCGCAACGTTTTGGCAAAAGCCATTAGCTAGATAAGCCCAGAGAAAGTCTGTATGATAATAAAAAACAGCACAAAATGAACTTAAAGACCAAAGCACAGTTGAAAGAATACGCCGCACGTTACGAGACAACGGCCTTCTTAAAGGAAGACCCTGCACGCTTTATGCACCTTGTACAGGGCGCAAACAACCAAGAAACGATGGCTTTCATTGCGGCAAACCTAAGCTATGGAAACCGAAAGCAATTCTTTCCAAAGATAAATTTCGTGCTAGAAAAGTCGGAAGGCGAACCTTACAACTGGGTGAAAAGCGGGCTGTTTGAGCAAGACATACCGCCAACCGACGACTGTTACTATCGCCTTTACACCAAAAGGATGATGAATAGTTTCCTTAAAACGCTGCAAAAGCTATTGTCCGAGCACAACACCCTGCACCAATATATACAGACAACAGCCACCAACAACGCCGAAACAGCCATCGTTGCGCTTTGCAAATACTTTGCGGAACATGGGCAAGAAGGCATCGTTCCCATCAATGCACGCTCCGCTTGCAAGCGCATTTGCATGTTTCTGCGGTGGATGGTGCGCGACAATTCGCCCGTAGACTTAGGCATTTGGAAAGACACTATCGACAAACGCACCCTCATCATGCCGCTAGACACCCACGTTTTAACGCAAGCGCAACGCCTAAAACTGCTCAAAAGCAAGTCTACCTCCATGTCTATCGCCAAGAAACTGACTGCCGAAATGGCCAAAGTATTCCCTAACGACCCACTAAAAGCCGACTTCGCGCTGTTTGGATATGGCGTAAACGATGGACAGGAGATTTAAAAACAAACGATGAAAAGACAAGAGTTGTCAGCTTGTTAACACACAAAAACATTAAGTTACAAACTCATAACCCCATCAACTCACAATAACAACAACCTATCACCTCATAAACTCACTACCTCACCAACTGATAAACTCATGAACTCACCAACTGATAAACTTACTACCTCACCAGCTCACAACCTCCACAAGCCTATACTTCAAAAGGATGCAAAAAGTCGAAACAATCTTTCAGCTCTTCGTAAATGCGCTGCACAGGCAAGCCCATCACATTGAAATAACTACCTTCTATACGTTGTACACCTACATATCCAATCCATTCTTGAATGCCATAAGCTCCAGCCTTGTCAAAGGGACGGTAGCTATCTACATAAAAACTAATCTCATCGGCAGTCAGTTCTTTAAACCAAACCACCGTTGTTACGGCGAAACTACGCTGCCATTGACGTGTAGACAGCGTAACACCCGTTATCACCTCATGGCTCTTGCCACTCAACAAGCCCAACATACGCCTTGCATCTTCGGCATCTTGCGGCTTTCCTAGTATCTGTCCGTCGCACACCACAACCGTATCGGCCGTCAAAACCACCTCGTTCTCGGCCATTGTGTCCAAGTATGCGGCCGCCTTAGCCTTTGAAATATGCACAGCCACGTCGCTTACAGGCAACGCTGCGGGGTAACTCTCGTCGATATCACGTATCAATCGCACCTCAAAGTCGATGCCCAAGCCCCGCAACAATTCTTTTCTTCTTGGCGAATTACTCGCCAACACCAATCTATTCTTCATTTTCTTCGTGTTTATTTAATGTTTACCAGCCAAAGGCCTTGGCATCTTTCATCCACAATCCCTTTGCGCGCAGGGTTTGCTCGATAACTTCTCGTCCGCAACCCATACCACCAGCGCACGTGGTTACATAGCGACTAACAGACTTAATGTCGGCGCAAGCATCGGCAGGACAACAAGCACAGCCACAACGAGACATCACTTCGTAGTCGGGAACGTCGTCGCCAACAAACATCAGCTCATCGTCCGCATAGCCATAGCGTGCCTTAAAGTCCTCATAAGCCAGCAACTTCACACCAGCCTTCATGTAAATGTCTTCTACGCCTAAGCCTTCAAACCGCATACGCACGGCCTTGGTGTCGCCACCTGTGATGATGCAGATGCGCAAACCCACCTTTTGGGCAAACTGAATGGCATAACCATCCTTGATATTCACCGTGCGCAGGGGTTCGCCATCGGCAGAAAGCGTGATGGTAGAGGCCGAAAGCACGCCGTCTACATCAAAAATGATGGCGCGTATGCGCTGTAAATCATAGTTTATCATTGCGTTATGTATTTGCCAGTTTATGTATCATTTCGCTCATTAGCTCGTAAAGTCGGCGTTCTTCGGCATCGTCGATAAGGCTCATTTGCCGCTCCATCACCGCCTTATCCATTCTAACGGCAGGGCCTGTTTGCGCATCCTTGGGCGACAGGCGATGCACCTTGGCTGCCGTTTCGTCTATCAGCGGCAGCAACAACCCAAAGTCAAGCCCCCTACGTTTCAGCGTTTCGTTGGCTAGCGAGTAGCACAAGTTCACGAAATTGCACCCAAACACCGCCGCCAAATGAACTATGCGCCGGTCGGCACTGGTAGTTAAGCGCACATCGTGACTCAAAGCGCGCGCCATTTGCAGCAAAACATCTTCCGAAAACTCGTTCACCCCCTCTATCAAGCAAGGAATAGAAGAGAAATCCAGAGGTTTTTGTTTTGAAAACGTTTGCAAGGGATAAAACACACCGTAGTTTTTAGCCAACCCTTCAAACACGTTCATCGGCACACTTCCTGCCGTATGGGCATACACAGCGTGCGGGTTCAGTTGGCAAACTTGCGGCAGTACGCTAGCCAAAGCATCGTCGTTCAAGGCCAACAAATACACATCGGCATCGGCAGAAAGGCTTTCCAAGCTGTTAATAGCCGTTGCGCCCAAACGCACAGCCAATGTTTCGGCGGCCGTCTGCGTTCTACTATACACCTGCGCCACGCTAAATCCAGCCTTTTGCAAAGCCAAACCAAGACTTGTGGCAAGGTTTCCAGCCCCAAGCAGTACTATTTTTGTTGCTTTAATATTGCTCATGCTTGTTAGAAACCACCCACATGCACCTGTTCCCAGCGCGCATCTTCGTCGTCTTTCATTGGCAATTCGTTCGCCTTATGGCCCAAAGCAAGGATACAAAGCGTGTCTAACGTATCCGGGATGTTCAAAATACCGCGCACGATGTCGGTTCCGCGTTCGCCGCTATTCAGTCCGCGATTGCGCACCTGCACCCAACAGCTGCCCAAACCCAAGTCTTCGGCCTGCAATTGCATGGCCAAAGCCGCTATCGAACAATCCTCAATCCAGCAGTCGTTCTCGGCAACATTGCCCAGAACCACCACTGCCACGGCCGCATCTTTCAGCAGGGCAGCCCCCGATTCCTTACATTCCGACAGCTTTTCGAGCGTATCTTTGTCTTCTACCACCACAAAATGCCACAACCTCCTGTTTTTGGCCGAGGGCGAAATAAGGGCGGCATTCAGCACCATGCTCAACTCATCGGCATCTATTTTCTCACTGGTAAATTTGCGGCAACTACGCCTGCGGTGCATCAAGTCGGCAAAACTAGTCATCGTTATCTTCTCCTTATTCTATCTTGTTAATGTCCACTCCCTCGTATTCTTCCATAAATTGGAGCAAACAATTCTCGTAAATCTGTTTCTTTAATTTCAGTTC
Source organism: Prevotella sp. HMSC073D09 (assembly GCF_001814145.1). Lineage (NCBI taxonomy): Bacteria > Pseudomonadati > Bacteroidota > Bacteroidia > Bacteroidales > Prevotellaceae > Prevotella > Prevotella sp. HMSC073D09. The sequence continues at coordinate 78,658 of NZ_KV815060.1, forward strand.
GATGGTGGCCACCAGCAAGTGCTGTCCATCGCCCAAGGCTTTTTCTTGCATTTCGTAGCTAACAATGGTCATATTCTTAGCTCTCATGTCTTTCAGCACGGCCTTGATATTGTCGTGCGAAGGTGTAGAAAGTGTCAACACAATGTGGCGTGTACCAATCTTTCGCAGTATTAAGTGCAACGCTTCTAAACAAATAAGCACCATTACCGTGGCCGAAGTAGCCAAGAGATACATGCCCGAACCACATGTCAAGCCAATGGCCGACGTAACCCAAAGTCCTGCCGCCGTAGTTAGCCCATGTACCACATGTTTCTGAAAAATAATGATGCCAGCACCTATAAAACCAATGCCCGTAACCACCTGGGAGGCAATACGAGAAGGGTCGAGCGAAACGTTTTTTCCATGTTCTAAGATGAAGTCGAAACCAGAATGCGACAATATCATAAAAAGCGCACTGCCCAACGACACCAAGAAATGGGTCCTAAAACCAGCTTCTTTCGCGCGATATTCGCGTTCTAAGCCGATTGCACCGCCCAACATGCCGGCAATAAAAATTCTAAGTGCAAAGTCAATGTCCATCATTGTTTAATCATTATTGTTGTTCGATGGGCGCACAGCACCATCGACTAACCTTTATCATCACGCCCAATTCGGGCACTTCTTTCAACAAAAAGTACTTTTTGCTGCTACGCACCAGCCTTCCCGTAAGACCTTTCAGCGGTCCGTGTTTTACTATCACGGGCGTACCGCTTTTTAGCTTGGCCTCTGTAGACGATAAGAACTTGCGCATTTCTATTTCGGGGCTGCACATCAGCATAAAGTCTAGCATTTGCTTAGAAGGGATTTCGTAGTACGTGCCGGCCACTCTATCTTTCCTTATCACCGACATCTTAAAGCGTGCGTTAGCAAAGATGCGCCGCAGCTCGCATTCTTCTTTGTCTTTCTTAACGAACACCAGATTAAACACAACAGGCTTGAAAATGGGCTTGCCGTCGTCATCGCCTGTTCGTTTACCGCTCCATTCCATCGGCACAAAGCATGTTAAGCCCGCAGAAGTGAAGTATGCCATTGCCTCGTTAAGCCGCAACGAAAACAAACGTACGGCATGCCACGGCTTACCGTCTTCTGCCAATTGTTGCGGCGAAGACAGTTCGTCCGTGTCTAACAATTCGTTACTCTCATTTCCTTTCTTGGGGATGCTGTGCATATCAGTGCTTTTAAGTTGCAAATATAAGTAAAAACCTGCTTATTACGCACCATTTCATGAGAAAAAGCACTTTTCTAGCCGTGATAACCGAGACGTTAAGCACTTCTCACACCGAAACACCATGCCGATAGGCAAGTTGGAGTTGGCAAACAAGTCAACCAATAAGCTTGTTAACTGACTTACTCGTAAACTTGTTAATTTGTCTACTCGTAAACTTGTCTACTTGTTAACTTGTCTACTCGTAAACTTGTCTACTCGCCAACCAAATTTGTCGTCTTTTCAGCACAAATTTTAACATTATGAGTGCCCTTTTTATCCACC
>NZ_KV815061.1:0-763 GCF_001814145.1 Prevotella sp. HMSC073D09
ACTGTATATATCGGGTATCGCTGAATAGTTACTTGTCGACTCGCCAACCCGAACCGGTCAACTCACCAGCCCAAACCTGTCAACTCGTCAACCCAAACTAGTCAACTCACCAATCCAAATCTGTCAACTTGCCAACCCGAATTTGTCAACTCGTCAACTAGAACTTGTCAGCTTGCCAACCCAAATCTGTCAACTCACCAATCCAAATCTGTCAACTTGTCAACCCCAATCTGTCAACTCACCAATCCAAGTCTGTCAACTTTTCGGCACAGATTTTAACATTATGAGTGCCTTTTTTGTCCACCAACCGCCCACCTCGCCGCAAAAAATCGATTCTCATGAAGGTTTGTTTTGCTGCCAAAAGAGGGCAGTTGTGCATGCAGACAAAATGAATTTTTATTTAAACAGACCGCCCCCAACACCCGTTTTGGAGCTATTTGCAGCAAAATAAAGTGCGTTTTGGTGCTAAACGCGGTGCAATATGCCGCTAAACGCAGTGCGTTTTGATGCTAAATGCAGTGCGTTTTGGTGCAAAATGCAGTGTGTTTTGGTGCTAAACGCAGTGTAAAATGCTGCTAAATGCGAGGCGAAAGGCATAAAAATACACTACGATTGCATAAACAAAACCCTTTCGAACCATGAAAAATATGGTCGGAAAGGGCGAAATAGTCGTCAAAAAGTGGGTTTTTAGGGGTAAAAAGCGAGTAATTGGGCTTGAAAAATTATGAAGTGGCGACCAAAATAGAAAGGCAAAATGGTGCAA
>NZ_KV815061.1:863-1102 GCF_001814145.1 Prevotella sp. HMSC073D09
CATATTTTCGCTAGAACGGAGCGAAAATTAGAGCATCTTTGTAAAATAAAAGATAATAATTTACGCCAGTTCGGGATAAGGATTTGCCTAGAATAGTTCCAATTGCCTACTCTTTTCAATACGCACTGGCAGTGCCTCGGGCTTATTCTCGAAGAAACAGTATGCTGCCAGTGCCGCACAGAGATTCATAAGGAAGTTATGTACAGAGCGATGGCGTGAATGGACAAGGTTGGCCTTGT
>NZ_KV815062.1:0-1771 GCF_001814145.1 Prevotella sp. HMSC073D09
AAGAACGTTCCTAGCCACAACAACTTGCGCCTTTACCCTATTGACCGCTCATCTAACGTGCAGTATCTAGGTTTCAGTACTGCTGCTACCACCCGTTGGTGGTGTGACAACAACAAATACCCATATCATTCCTTTACACGTTTTAACTTGACAAGCTTTTTGCCACGAATTTCATACTCTGCAGTTAGTCCATGTCCCATGCTTGCGCGTTCGTTAAGTATTTCTTCATAAGAGAATACAACAACGATCTTTTGCAGTTTTGGCGATTTCTCGAGAACATAGTTATATAAATGTAGGGCAATTGTATCTTCGACATTTGCTGGTAAGGAATAGAAAGTTGAGGAGTCTTCTATTTTTATGGTAAACGTGTATGCATAGTTTTTATCCAACCGAATTTGGTTTTGGAATAAAGATTTTCCTTCCTTGTCTACATTATAAATGTATCTGTCTGCACCAGTCCAGCCCTCTTTTTCCTCCAAGTCGCTAAAGAACTGCTTTTCTCTAATTGAATGTTCTGGCTGATTGTTCGGCTTGGGCTGCATCATCATTCCCCATGCCAAGAAGTATATGCACACGAATAAAATGAAAAGGCCAACAAAGCATAGCAGCCACCACAAAACAGCTTTCTTATACTTATTATTCTTTGACAATGAGGTTTTGTCCATCGACATACGCATCTATGTTATTGTTAATTACAAACTTATCGTCAATCTTAATGCCAAATTGCATTTACCTTCAACATAAAATGGTATCTCCTGATAGTTTGTGTCGCCAAATATAGGCTTCATTGAACTGTATGCGGCGCACAGGTAGGTCGCCCAACCCATCGTAAATTTCGAGACATCCTCGTGCGCGAGGTTTGTCTTCGTCTTTGAGCATTAACTCTAAGATGAAATAGTCATTAGGAGCCTCCATCGACACATATAGGTTGCCGTCGGCAGGATAGTGCGATAAGAGATTTCCTCGCCATCCTACGAGACGATAAAAGCATTGGTCAAACAAGTTGACGTCGTAACTGCGGCCATTAAGTGTAAGGGTTGTGCGTGTGTCCATGAGGATTGAGTGTTATGGTTGTTCTGCAACAATTAGCATTTTCTTTTTAAACGACAAGGGAAAACTCTGTTGCAGTACGTTAGATTTTACGAACAAGTGCTAAACATAACCACACGCACTTTGTATGTTAACAGCATAAGGCACGATGCCCTAAAATGGCATATCAATTTGCATTCGTCCATACTATCTCATCGAGGCCGACTTGACTTTTAATCCTTCTGCAAATTGAGAGAAGTTTATTGCCTTTGTGCTGTAAAACCAAGATAAAAACCAACAACCCCCGAGGGTATCAACTCATCAACTTACAAACTCATCAAATCAAAATTTTAAATTATTATCTTTTATTTTACAACACAGCTCTAATTTTCGTTTCATTCTAGCGAAAATGTAGGCCATAAAGTAGGTAAATCACCCCTATTTCGGGCTTTTCTCGTTGTTTGTTCTGGCTGTTTTTAAGAGCAAAACCTGCATTTTGCACCATTTTGCCTTTCTATTTGGGTTGCCGACTCGTCTTTTTAAAAGCCCAACAACCTGCTTTTAGCCCCTAAAAACCCACTTTTTAACGACTATTTCGCCCTTTTCGGCCATGTTTTTCATGGTTCTAAAAGGTTTTATTTATACAATCGCGGTGGATATATATGCTTTTCGTCTCGCAATTAGCACCATTCCACCTTGCATTTTGCACCAAAACGGGTGTTAGTGGCGGTCGTTTTAAATA
>NZ_KV815062.1:1871-2271 GCF_001814145.1 Prevotella sp. HMSC073D09
AAGGGCACTCATAATGTTAAAATTCTTGCTAAAAGTTAGACAAAACGATTATACTTCATACACGCACGAGTGGGCAACGGCACAGAGAACACGTGCGCTTACTACCACCAGTGCGAGCGATTGCAGGGCATGCTGCCCACGGCCAACGGAGACAACATCATGAAAAACGCAGAAGTAATACGCCATTGACAGCTAGTTTTCAACTTGTGTAGAATGTATTGAATGACTTCTGCCAAGATTTTTTTAAGGCCTAACCACGTTTTGCCACAGACAGATGGAACTGATTCTCAGATTTTATCGCCTCTTTGTCCTGCACTCTGTATATGAGAGGGGTGTTTATCTTGGTTTTACGGCACAAAGATTATAACTAAAGTTTCCCACCCTTTAAAACACAGTCTTT
>NZ_KV815063.1:0-2850 GCF_001814145.1 Prevotella sp. HMSC073D09
TTTTGCGGCAAGGTGAGCGGTTGGTGGACAAAAATGGCACTCACAATGTTAAAAATATTACTGAAAGTTGGACAAGACGATTATGCTGCATACACGCGCGAGTGGGCAACGGCACAGAGAACACGTGCGCTTGCTACCGCCAGTGCAAGCGGTTGCAGGGCATGCTGCCCACGGCCAACGGAGGCAACACCATGCAAACGCAGAAGTAATCTGCCATTGGCAGCCAAACTCTCAACGTGTAGAGAACGTATGGAATAACTTCCGCCAGGGTCGCTTTCTGAAACATAGCCACGTTTTGCCACAGACAAATGGGGCAACATTTCTGGTTTTATCGTATCTTTGTCCAGGAACTTCGTACATGAGCGGGGTGAGTATCCTGGTTTTACAGTATAAAGACATAAACTTCTCTCAGGTTGTAGAAATATTTAAAGTCAAGACGACTTCAATGACAATTGAAACATGATGCAGACCGGACCGAGTCTTTTTCACAACAACACTTAGGTCACAACTTCGCGACAAGAGACAGGAAGAACCCTAAGGCCGTTTTACCCTTGTTGTGAAGAGCCATAGCATGCACCAGCCCACGAGGTAGGCAACGGCACAATAGCTGAACACCATAAAGTAGCCTGCTGCCTTTCCCTGAAAGCCCACATAACAGGTTTGGGTAACTTCGGTATAACGAAACAGCTTGCCTGATGTAAGGTTGATAAGGCCTACGCTCAGCCCACCAGCCAAACTGTTGATTCCCGTAATGGTGGCCACAGATTCTCTTGGGAATAGGTTGCTACCAACAGAATAGAGGTTGGCCGACCATGATTGGTGAGCTGCACCCACAATACCGATGATGACGATGGGATTCCAATAAGACAATTGGCCCAAAGGCTGTGCCAGAAGGGCGAGAATGGGGAATGCGGCGAAAACCAGCATGCCCCTCATGCGGGGGCGTTAAGGATGTTTCCGCCAAGGCGGGAATGAAGAATTGTGGGTAGGCGTGACCCGAATATTGCCAGGATTGTGATGCTGTACAACGTCAAGAGAGCTATTCTTGCCTCTACCGAGTCTGATGCAAAACCATAGACGTCAGAAATGTAGGCAGGCGTCCAAAACAAGAAGAACCACCAAACCCCATCAGCAAGAAATTTGGCAAGGAATATGCCCTACGTTTGTGGCAACCGAAGGCATTGTCATACCGTGTATTTCATGGGTTTATGGTTCAGTTTCTGTGTCATAACCACGTCGGTTTCCTGCAAGGTTGTGGGTGTGTCTTGCAAGATATACTTCCGCTCTTCTGCATTTACGCACACGTTATTTTTCAGGTCTTTGTACACCAGCATCCACACTCCCATCCATGTAAATTCCAATGCACCAATACATACAAAGGACATCTCCCATCCATTCCCAAACCCCAACTGTTGAAATGCACGTGTCAATATGGGTATAGAAAGAGGTGCGACAAGTGCACCCATCGTAGCTCCAAGGTTAAATATGGCAGTGGCAAAGGCTCGGTCTTCCTTGGGGAAATATTCGGCGGTAGCCTTTATCGCCGTGGGAAAATTGCCCATTTTTCCTACTGCTAACACCACGCGTGCTGTCATAAAGAAATAAACGCTTACGCTCGCAACCATCACTGCCATTTCGCCAACATTGCCAATAAGATGTGTTATGCTACTTACCCCTATCCATTTGGCAGTGGCCCATCCACAAAAGGCGTGCATACATGCACCTACCGACCATACGCCAAGAGCCAAGAGATAGCCATTCTTTGTTCCAAGCCTATTGGCTAGTCTGCCCGAGAACATATTGCCCACTGCATAAACAATGGCAAAAAGTGCTGTGATGTTGCCATAATGCTCATCGGTCCAATGAAATTCGGGGGCGATGAAGTCTTTCCACGTTAGCGACAAGGCTTGCCTATCCATGTAATTCACGGCTGTGGCAACGAAAAGCATCGCACAAATTGTCCATCTCACGTTGGTTGGTTGTTGCGAAGTATGGTTGGTATTCATTTTTTCATCGTTTTTCGTTTTTGGTGTTGTTACATTCTGATGTCTTGCTCCGGTCGTGCGAAATGTTGAAGTCTGTGCGCCAAGTAAAGTTTTTTGTTTTCAGGTTCACGCTCAACAGTTGCAGTTCCACACCGTGTCCGCGCGTTTTCCCTACATTCTGCAAGATGTTGATGGTGCCATTTATCTGCGGTATTACCTTGTTCAGCAGCAGGCAGTGGGTGTTTGAAAGTATAGGTCAATGTTTCCGGCCAATCTTCCTTTAAATACAGAGAAGTCCCATCCTATGTTTACTTGCTCTGTTGTTTTCCAACTTAACGAAGGGTCAGCCAGTTTCTTCGAGTAGTATCCCGTTAGTGGCTGTCCTTTCTCGTCAAGGTAGGGGCGGGCTGTCATGGTGGCCATCGCATCGTAGGGTTAGATGGCTTGGTTTCCATTCTTTCCCCACGACAGGCGTAGTTTCGAACGGTCTATCCACGGCAAGCCTTTCATGAATGTTTCGTTTTCCATGTTCCATCCCAATGCCACTGATGGGAATGTGCCATATTTGTTGTTCTTGCTGTTTCCTGGCCACACCTACCGTCTGGGGTTTGTAACCTAGGTAACTCACTACGAGTGCGGTTGTCCCTGTCGGCACTTCAATGGTGTAATTGCCCTCAAGGTCGGTAACTGTTCCGCTTTTGTCTCCTTAGGCGGAGATGGTTGCTCCTATAAGTGGCGTGTTGTTTACATCTACCACTCGTCCGGTTATGGTTCGTGTTGTCTGTGCACAAAGTGCCTGTGCTGATACAAACAACAACACGAGAATGTAACTAGGGTAATTCAGTTAATTCCCTCTTAGGAATCT
>NZ_KV815064.1:0-229 GCF_001814145.1 Prevotella sp. HMSC073D09
TCGATTTTTTGCGGCAAGGTGAGCGGTTGGTGGATAAAAATGGCACTCACAATGTTAAAATTCTTACTGAAAGTTAGACAAAGCGATTATGCTGCATGCACGCGCTAGTGGGCAACGGCACAGCGAACACGTGCGCTTGCTACCGCCAGTGCAAACGGTCGCAGGGCATGCTGCCACGGCCAACGGAGACAACATCATGCAAACGCAGAAGTAATCTGCCATTGGCAGC
>NZ_KV815065.1:0-21948 GCF_001814145.1 Prevotella sp. HMSC073D09
ATCGGAAAAAGACGGCGAATATTGGATGCTTACGTAGTAGGCGATGTGTTTCTGTCCTCTGCCTATGGTTCGTGTGTCTGTGAACTTACTTCGCCATCAGTACGATACAGCCTGTACTGATGTATGTGTAGCATGTGTATATTACGACAAAAGGCAGTTACATGCAAGACCTAATGTCTTTGGTCATATATATGTGTGCACGAAGGCGTGAGAAAAGGGGCATGGATGCAGGTGTTTGTACTTCATAATGTGCTAAAAGTTTTAACACAAACCCATATTTTACGATGTGAATAGCGATTATTTTAGAGTGGTAGAAAATTCCGTTTATTTAGGTTTTGTTATTCATTCAATTTCCCTTACCTTTGCACTATCCAAACATAAGAAACCAATTTTATGGCAACGAACATATTCAAAGGACTGGGCATCGCCCTTGTGACACCATTTAAAACGGACGGATCGATAGACTATGCAGCATTGAAACGACTCATCGAATATCAAACGGACAATGGCGCCGACTTTCTTTGCATACTTGGCACCACAAGCGAGAGCCCTTGCTTGGATCAGGAAGAGCGTGCCGAAATTAAACGTTTCGTTGTTGAAGTAAACCAAGGAAGGTTGCCCGTGCTGATGGGTTGCGGCGGAAACAACACCAAGGCCGTGGTGAAAGAACTACAATCGTTCGACCTTCGCGGGGTAGATGGCATACTGAGCGTTTGTCCTTATTATAATAAGCCTTCGCAAGAGGGCCTTTATCGACACTTCAAAATGATTGCCGATAATTGTCCGTTGCCCGTTGTGCTGTACAACGTACCAGGAAGAACCGGCATCAACTTAAAGTCTGAAACAACCGTTAGGCTAGCAAACGATTGCCGTAATATCGTAGCTGTAAAAGAGGCGGGCGGCAGTTTGGAACAGGTGGACGAGATAATAAAGAACAAACCAGCCCACTTCGATGTGCTGAGTGGCGACGACGCGCTTACCTTCCCCATGATAGCTAGTGGGGCAGCAGGTGTTATCTCGGTTATCGGCAATGCCCTGCCGCGTGAGTTCTCGCGAATGATTCGCTTAGAGTTTAACGGCGAATACGAGCCAGCCCGCAAGATACACCACCGCTTTACCGAACTATATAGCTTGCTTTTCGTTGATGGAAATCCCGCAGGCGTTAAGGCCTTGTTGCACGAGATGGGTTTCATCGAGAACGAATTGCGCTTACCGCTCGTGCCAACACGTGTGGCAACGGTTCAGAAAATGGCTGCGATATTGCAAGAAATGCGCATCTAAGTGGACGAAAGGTAAGATGTTTCTGCCGCTTCACTTTTATATAGGTTGCGCAAAAGCAACATACGGCTTTTCCAATGGCTTACTTTAAGGTGGCGTTCAATGTTCAAGATGCGTGGAGTTTAAAGGCCAAGCTGCAACATAGAACAGCATCGAAACAGCTATTTTGTTGCGTACGCTTTATAACGTTTCTTTAATTCTTGTGCATATCGTTTTTTTATCGTACATTTGCAGTTTAGGAAAAAGAGACCGGCGTATTGCCAATGTCATCTAGGTTTCCATAACATACATATTGCGTTTATAAACAAATAAATTATAATCATTGTGACAGAGACTAAGTATATTTTCGTAACGGGTGGAGTAGTTTCTTCGCTAGGCAAAGGCATTATCTCCTCGTCTATAGGCAAACTCCTCCAAGCGAGAGGGTACAACATCACCATCCAAAAGTTCGACCCTTACATCAACATCGACCCCGGAACGCTCAATCCCTACGAACACGGCGAATGCTATGTCACAGTGGATGGGATGGAAACAGACCTCGACTTGGGACACTACGAACGCTTTACGGACATCAAGACCACCAAGGCCAACTCGCTGACAACAGGTAGGATATACAAAGCGGTTATTGATAAGGAGCGAAGGGGCGACTACTTGGGAAAGACCATTCAAGTTGTTCCCCATATCACCGACGAGATTAAGCGTAACGTAAAGCTTTTAGGCGAGAAGTATCACTATGATTTTGTTATTACCGAGATTGGCGGAACGGTGGGCGATATCGAGTCTACACCCTTCCTCGAAGCCATCAGACAATTGAAATGGGAGTTGGGCAGGAAAGCCGTTTGCGTGCACCTTACCTACATTCCTTATCTGAAAGCCGCCCAAGAGCTTAAAACCAAACCCACACAGCATAGTGTTAAAGAACTGCAAAGCGTTGGAATACAGCCCGACGTGTTGGTTCTGCGCACCGAGAAAACGTTAAATGCAGGTATATTGAAGAAAGTTGCAGCTTTCTGTAACGTAGATTTAGACTGCGTTGTGCAAAGCGAAGACCTGCCAAGCATATACGAGGCTCCTGTAAGGATGCAAGAACAAGGGCTGGATGTGGCCATATTGAAACGGATGGGCGAGCCTATCGGCGAGAAACCTGCACTTGGCCCCTGGCGTAAGTTCTTGGAAAGACGCCGACAAGCCACCAGCGAGGTGAACATCGGTCTTGTTGGCAAGTATGATTTGCAGGATGCTTACAAAAGTATTCGAGAGAGCTTGTACCAAGCAGGCACATACAATGACTATAAGACGGTGCTTAATTTCATCAACTCGGAGAAGATTACGAAAGAAAATGTGGCCGAAAAGCTGTCAGGCATGGATGGTATCGTTATCTGTCCTGGCTTTGGCCAACGTGGCACTGAGGGTAAAATCATTGCAGCCCACTATGCTCGCACAAACGACATGCCCACTTTCGGCATTTGTCTAGGCATGCAGATGATGGTGATAGAGTTCGCCCGCAACGTACTTGGTTACGAAGATGCTAACAGCAGAGAGATGGACGAGAAGACGGAACACAACGTTATCGACATCATGGAGGAACAAAAAAACATCACCAACATGGGCGGAACAATGCGTCTGGGAGCCTATGAATGTGTGTTGAAACAGACTTCGCGCGTGTTAGACATCTATAAACACGAGCATATACAGGAAAGACACCGCCACCGTTACGAGTTTAACAGCGAGTATCAAAAGGAATACGAGCGCGCAGGAATGGCTTGTGTTGGCAAGAACCCTGAAAGCGACCTCGTAGAAATTGTGGAGATAGCGGGTCTAAAATGGTATATCGGTACACAATTTCATCCCGAATACCAAAGCACGGTGCTCAATCCACACCCCCTCTTTGTAGATTTCGTTAAGACGGCAATAGCAAATAAAAAATAATTACAATATTCTGATTATCTCCCGTAAATGGCGTTGGGCTGCCATTGATATCATGCCTGACGATGACAGAACGGGATAAATGGACAAGACATAATGAATAAAAACAATCTTATCGGTTTCATTCTCATTGGCTTAGTGCTTATTGGTTTCAGCCTTTGGAACCGTCCTTCGGAGGAAGAATTGGCTAAGCAACAGCAAAAGGAACTGATTGAAAAGAAAAACAAGGAAGAACAAACGAAGGCCAAGGCTAAGGCCGATGCAGCACGCGCAGAGGCTCTACAACAGGCTACCACCGACACAAGCGCCCTGTTTCATAAGGCTTTGATTGGCGAGGCCAAGCCCATCGTGTTGAAGAACAGCAAACTCACACTTCAACTCAACACCAAGGGAGGTGTTGTGGATAAGGTGCTGATAAACAACTTTACCGACCGCAACGGCCATAAAGACCTTACCTTGTTTCAAGGAAAAGACCAAAGCCTTAGCTACACATTTGCAACTAAGGACGGATATGTAAGTACGGCCGACCTGTTCTTTACGCCTTCTGAAGTTACCGACACCACCGTTACTTTCACAGCCGAAGCAGCAGCAGGCAAAACTCTTACCATTAAGTATGTGTTGGACGACGAATACATGCTGCACGCAAGCATCTCGGCAACGGGAATGGGTGGAATACTCAACCCCTCGGTTAATACTGTGGACATTAATTGGCAAGAAAGATGTGCACAACAAGAGAAAGGATTTACCTTTGAAAACCGTTATGCCTCATTAACTTACCACAAAACGGAGGGCGGAACAGACTATTTAAGCGAGAGTTCTGAAAAAATAGACGAGGTTATTGAAGACAAAATAGATTGGGTTGCTTTCAAAAACCAATTCTTCTCGGCTGTGATGATTGCTAAAACCGACTTTGGCACGAACGCCACGCTAACGAGCATCCCCCAAGAAAAGGGTTCGGGATACCTCAAACAATATCAAGCCAAGCTTAAAACTGCCTTCGACCCAACGGGCGCACAACCCACACAACTCGATTTCTATTACGGTCCTAACGACTTCCGCTTGCTCCAAAAGATGGAAAGCAAGAGCCATTTCGGTAAGGATTTGGAGTTAGAAAGGCTCGTTTACTTGGGCTGGCCGTTATTCCGCATCATCAACCGTTGGTTCACTCTCTATGTCTTCGACTGGCTAACGGGACTAAATATCAACATGGGTGTGGTACTTATCCTCATCACCTTACTCTTAAAGTTCATCACTTTTCCCTTGGTGAAGAAGAGTTACCTAAGCTCGGCCAAGATGCGTGTGCTTAAGCCCAAACTCGAAGAGGCCACCAAAGAGTTTAACAAGCCCGAAGACCAAATGAAGAAACAGCAGGCCATGATGAGCGAATACGCCAAGTATGGTGTCAGTCCTCTTTCTGGTTGCTTGCCCATGCTTATACAAATGCCCATTTGGATCGCGATGTTCAACTTCGTTCCCAATGCCATCCAACTTCGCGGAGAAAGTTTCTTGTGGATAAAGGACCTCTCCACTTACGACCCCGTGTTGGAGTGGGGACACAACATTTGGCTCATTGGCGACCACCTCTCGCTCACATGTATCCTCTTTTGCTTGTCGAACGTGCTCTATTCGATAATGACCATGCGCCAACAGCGCGACCAAATGGTTGGTCAGCAGGCCGAACAAATGAAGATGATGCAGTGGATGATGTACCTCATGCCCGTGATGTTCTTCTTCATGTTCAACGATTACTCATCAGGACTTAACTTCTACTATTTCGTCAGTCTGTTCTTCAGTGCTGCCATCATGTGGTTCTTGCGTAAGACCACCAACGACGAAAAGCTGCTGAGCACACTGGAGGCCAACTATAAGGAGGCTCAGAACAACCCGCAGAAACTTAAAGGCCTGTCTGCTCGTCTGCAAGCCATGCAGCAACAGCAACAAGAACTGCAACGCAAACGCGAGCAGCTTGGCAAGAAGTGAGCCGAGTGAATAACCCCCTAATTCAATTGATACAACATAACAAGCGAATTTAAAGCATCCGACGGATTATGGTTTGCGCCCTAACGAGCGCACAACTGTAATCCGTCTTTTAAAATAAGGAATTAAAAGCACTAAAACCTATGAAGAAATCTCTAGCCCTGGCTGCAATGGCTTTGTTGGCCGTCGCGCCGCAATCAATTGGCCAAACCATGATCGGTAAGAACGAAATTACTTTAAAAAGCGACCTCATGACACCCGAGGCCCTTTGGGCAATGGGACGTATCGGTGGGCCACAGGCCTCGCCCGACGGTAAACTCGTTGTCTATCGTGTGGCTTATTACAGTGTGCAAGAAAACAAGGGACATCACATGCTCTTTGTTTCTAATGCTGATGGAACAAACAAAAGACAACTCACCACAACGGCAGACAACGAGACCGATGCTGCTTGGATTGAGAACGGACGCCGTATTGCGTTCCTAACAAAAGGCCAATTGTGGAGTATGAACCCCGATGGTTCCGACCGAAAGCAACTTACACGCAGTGCAACCGACATCGAAGGCTTTAAGTTCTCACCCGATGGTAAGAAGGTGATCCTGATTAAGTCAATCAAATATACGGGCGTTATCCAAGCCAACCCTGCCGATCTGCCCAAGGCCACAGGTCGAAAAGTAACCGACTTGATGTACCGCCACTGGGACCACTATGTTGAAAGCATACAACATCCCTTTGTGGCCGATGTTCAAGCGGAGGACATAACCGAAGGTAAGGACTTGTTGGAAGGCGAACCATACGAATGTCCAATGCAACCATTTGGCGGCGTTGAGCAATTGGCATGGAGCCCCGACTCTAAGACAATTGCCTATACTTGCAGGAAGAAAACAGGGCGCGAGTATTCCATTTCGACCGACTCAGACATCTATTTGTATGAACTGGCAACAGGAAAAACAACCAACCTTTGCAAGCCTGCCGACTATAAGGCTCCTGCCGTAGACGCTACCAAGTCGTTGAGAAACCAAGCTGTGAACCGTCAAGCCAAGGATTATAACGTGGGTTACGACGTTAATCCCCAATTCTCTCCCGATGGCAAGTACGTTGCTTGGCAGAGTATGAAACAAGATGGCTGCGAAAGCGACCGCAACCGCCTTTGCATATATACGCTTGCAACGGGCGAGAAACGTTATGTTACCGAATCTTTCGATTCTAATGTCGACGATTATTGTTGGGCAGCCAACTCGCAAACCCTCTATTTTATCGGTGTTTGGCACGGCTGTGTAAACATGTATCAAACCAATTTGGCTGGTAAGGTAATGCAACTCACAGAGGGCTGGCACGATTACGCCTCGGTTCAGTTGCTAGGCAACACGGGTAGGCTGCTCGCCATGCGCCACAGCTACTCGCACCCCGACGAACTTTTCGTTGTGACACCTTCAAAGAAAGAAAAGAAGTCTGACGTAAAACAGATTACCGACGAGAACAAGCACATCTTCGATCAACTTGAAATGGGCAAGGTTCAGCAACGTTGGGTTAACACCGTAGATGGCAAGAAAGAATTGGTATGGATTATCCTACCACCGCATTTCGACCCCAACAAGAAATATCCCGCATTGCTTTTCTGCGAAGGAGGCCCACAAAGTCCCGTTAGTCAGTTTTGGAGTTATCGTTGGAACTTCCAAATCATGGCCGCCAACGGCTATGTAATCATCGCCCCTAACCGTCGTGGCTTGCCTGGATTTGGTTCTGAATGGAATGATGAAATATCAGGAGATTGGACTGGACTCTGTATGAAAGACTATTTAGCCGCCGTGGACGATGCTGTTGCCAACCTACCTTTCGTAGACAAAGACCGTCTTGGCTGCGTAGGAGCAAGCTTTGGAGGTTTCAGCGTTTACTACTTGGCCAGTCATCACGACAAGCGTTTCAAGGCTTTCATCTCTCACGATGGTGCCTTCAACCTCGAAGCCATGTACACCGAAACAGAAGAGAATTGGTTCTCAAATTGGGAATACGACGATGCATATTGGAACAAAGACCAAACGGCCAATGCCAAGCGCACATACGAAAACTCGCCCCATCGCTTTATCGACAAGTGGGATACGCCCATACTCTGCATTCATGGCGAGAAAGACTATCGTATCAACGCCACTCAAGGCATGAGTGCATTTAACGCTGCACGTATGAAAGGCATCCCTGCCGAGTTGCTTATCTTCCCAGACGAGAACCACTGGGTGCTTAAACCACAAAACGGCGTGCTGTGGCAACGCACGTTCTTCGAATGGCTCGACCGTTGGTTGAAGAAATAAAACGAGCGCGGTGAGTTGCCGTTAACTTGTAAGTAACAAATCTACTCGTAAATTTGTAAACTTGTGAACTTGTTAACTTGTCAACTCGTCAGCTTGACAACTTGTCAACTTGTTAACTTGTCAACTTGTTAACTTGTCAACTCGCGAACTTGTGAACTCGTCAACTCGTCACCCCACCAACTTAGCAACAGAAAACATTAATATCGAATAATTGTTAATATCTATGACAACAATCAACAACGCAACAAGCACCTTACGCGATTCAGCAGCAGCACGCTGGACTGCCTTGTTGCTATTGGCTATGGCCATGTTCTTCGCGTACATCTTTATGGATATCTTGTCGCCAATTAAGGACTTGATGGAATCCACACGTGGATGGGACTCTACCGCTTTCGGCACTTACGCAGGCTCGGAGACCTTCCTCAACGTCTTTATTTTCTTCCTCATCATCGCAGGAATTATCCTCGACAAGATGGGTGTGCGCTTTACAGCCATCCTTTCAGGTCTTGTTATGCTCACAGGAGCCTGTATCAATTGGTACGCCGTAACCGAATCGTTCATGGGGTCTTCGCTCGAACATTGGTTTTCGGATAACCTCAACTATATCCCCTTGTTCGACGAACTTGGCGTATCTCCCTTCTATGCAGGTATGCCAGCCTCTGCAAAATTGGCCTCCATTGGTTTCATGATATTCGGCTGTGGTGCCGAGATGGCCGGTATAACCGTTTCGCGTGGTATCGTAAAATGGTTTAAGGGCAAAGAAGTGGCCTTGGCAATGGGGTCAGAAATGGCCTTGGCAAGACTTGGTGTTGCCACCTGTATGATTTTCTCGCCCGTTTTCGCCCGCATGTTCGGACGTGTAGACGTTTCTCGTTCAGCCGCATTCGGTCTTATCTTGTTGATGATTGCCTTAATCATGTTTGTGGTTTACTTCTTTATGGATAAGAAACTAGATGCACAAACAGGCGAGGCCGAAGAGAAAGACGACCCCTTCCGCATCTCGGACATTGGCCAGATACTCCGCAGTCAGGGCTTTTGGATTGTTGCTCTCCTCTGTGTGCTTTACTATTCGGCCATCTTCCCCTTCCAAAAGTATGCAGTTAACATGCTGCAGTGCAACCTAACCTTCACACACCTGGCCGAAGGCGACTTCTGGGCTTCTAACACGGTTACGATTATCCAGTATTTTGTGATGATAACCATTGCTGCAACAGCCTTCACTAGCAACTTCAGCAAGAAAGCATCCTTAAAGTATGGTTTGCTCTTCATTTCATTGCTGTTCCTTGTTGGCTACTGCTTTATCGCTTACAAACGTCAATCTGCAGAGGCCATCTTTGCTGTGTTCCCACTGTTGGCCGTAGGTATTACTCCCATCTTGGGCAAGTATGTCGACCACAAGGGTAAGGCAGCCTCCATGTTGGTGTTGGGTAGTGTGCTCCTTATCGTATGCCACCTTACGTTTGCCTTTGTTCTCCCCATGTTTAAGGGCAACGAAATTGGCGGTGTAGCACTCGCTTTTGTCACCATCCTTATTCTTGGTGCTAGTTTCTCGTTGGTTCCTGCATCGTTGTGGCCATCGGTTCCCAAGTTGGTAGACAGCAAAATCATTGGTTCGGCATACGCGCTAATCTTTTGGATACAGAACATTGGTTTGTGGCTCTTCCCCTTATTGATTGGTAAGATTCTGAAAGCCTCCAATCCCGACATTGTTCAAAGCCTTGAAGCAGGCACGCTTTCACCAGCCGAGGCTGCAACATCTTACAACTACACCAACCCCTTGCTCATGCTGGCCATGTTGGGCTTGGTGGCTCTGTTGCTAGGCTTGTACCTTCGCGTTGTAGACCGCAAGAAGGGTTACGGCCTGGAAGAACCTAACATTAAGCAATAAACAACTTGTTTTGCTTAGCATGCTTATGTGTGTATGTGCCTTGTTTGGCATAGTTGGCACAATATAATATGGTGGCTGAATTTCTTTTGTGAAGTTCAGCCTCTTTTATTTAGCCCCAATCGACTTATTAAAACATTTACAAACTAGTGCTTACAGAATAATTGCAACTCGCTGATTATTAGATATGTATTTACTATTTTATTCATCTTTTTCACATAAAGTTAGTACCTTTACAGTGTTAAAGGAATACACAGTATACATCGCAGAATAAACAACTGACCCTGGATTTGTTCAGATCTCCGTTTGAAGATTTGGAAAAGCATGACCGTTGGGGCGTTCTCGATGAAATGTTTCCCTGGGCAGAGTTGGAAAAGGTTTACTACACCAAGTTTCATCGCGATAAGCGAGAGGCTAGTAATAAACCTGCACGTATGGTTCTTGTTGCAAGTGATTATCAAGCACAAGCTTAACTTGTCTGACGAAGAGAAATTAAAAGGCTCGCGGATAAACCGTGAGCCTTTTAAAAAGAAGGAGGAGGAAGTGTTTATGACTTCCATTTTGTATTTCTTAGCGTTGTTTCAGGCCAACTATTGCCGAGGGGAAACTGGTTGAGCCGCGCTATTTATTCTTTAATGGCGATTTTCTTCACCCGGTTGAGGTGTCGTCCGCCTTCGAATGTGGCAGAGAAGAACCCGTCGAGAATTTTCTTTGCAGTTTTGTTGTCTACAAACCTACCAGGCATAACTAGCACATTGGCGTCGTTGTGTTGGCGGATAAGTTGCGCAATCTCTGGCATCCAAGCCAATCCTGCTCTTACGCCTTGGTGTTTGTTGAGGGTCATGGCAATGCCCTCGCCGCTTCCGCAGATGCCAATGCCGGGATAAACCTCGCCGCTTTCGATACCTTCGGCCAAGGCATGGGCAAAGTCGGGATAGTCACTGCTTTGGTCACTGTATGTGCCATAGTCTTTGTACGGATAACCATGCTCTTCCAAGTATTGGAGAACGTATTGCTTGAGCGGGAAGCCTGCGTGGTCGCAAGCGATACCAATAGTTTTTATTTCCATACTACTCTCTTATTAATGATTTAACTTGATGATACACATTCTCTGCGGTGAAACCTAGCTTTTCGTCTAGCACCTTAAACGGAGCGGAATAGCCGAAACTGTTTAGCCCATAAACCTTTCCGTTAGCACCAACAAGACCTTGCAGCGTTACGGGTAGCCCTGCTGTTAAGCCGAATATCTTAGAAACAGTGGGTAATACTTCTTCTTGGTATTCTGCGCTTTGCATGCGGAACAATCCTTCGGAAGGAACACTCACGATACGTACTTTCACGCCGTCTTTTCTTAGCAGCTCGGCGCCAGCTTCCAATGTAGCTACCTCCGAGCCAGAGGCCAAGAGTATAACGTCGAATTGGCTGTCGCTGCCTGCAACAACGTATGCGCCACGGCGAGCAAGTTCGTAATTGGTGTCGGGATGTATGTTCTTCACGTTCTGACGCGAAAGAATAAGCGCCGTTGGCGTGTTCATATTCTCCATTGCCATTTGCCAACATACGGTTGTTTCGTTTACGTCGGCAGGGCGGAAAACGCGAACAGAGTCTTCGCCGCAATGGTTTTTCAGCTTTTCCATCAACCTGATTTGCGCCTCTTGTTCCACTGGTTCGTGCGTAGGACCGTCTTCGCCAACGCGGAAAGCATCGTGTGTCCAAATAAACTTGATGGGAACACGCATGAGGGCAGCCATACGTATGGCAGGTTTCATATAGTCGGAGAATACGAAGAAGGTTCCGCAAGCAGGGATTACGCCCCCATGTAGATACATACCAATGCACATGCAGGCCATGGTAAGTTCGCTTACGCCAGCTTGGAGGAAGGCTCCCGAAAGGTCGCCACGTTTCATTTCGCGCGTTTTATTGAGGAAACCGTCTGTGCGGTCGCTGTTAGAGAGGTCAGCCGACGAACAAACCATGTTCGGAACTTGCTCTGCCAGCAGTCCCAAGCATGCAGCCGAGGCCACACGCGTTGCGCCATCGGGCTTTTGAGTCAGCGTGCTCCAATCCACTTTTGGCGCGTTTCCGCTGAACCACTCCTTCATTTGTGCGGCTAGTTGTGGGTTATTTTTGGCCCATTCGTTTTCTTCTTGGTGTCTTTTGGCTACAATCTCTCTTAGTTCTTCATTGCGTTTTGCATAGAGTTCTTTCACTTCGGGGTACACCACGAAAGGTTCGTTGGGGTTTCCGCCTAGGTTAACGATGGTTTTTTGGTAGGCCTCTGCGCCGAGTGGTGCGCCATGTGTGCCGATATGGTGTTCGAAACTAGACCCATCTGCTCGCAATGCGCCTTTGCCCATCACAGTATTTCCAATGATAAGTGTGGGTTTTTCTTTCTCGGCTTTGGCCTCGTTCAGTGCTTGACGTATCTCGTCAACATCGTTTCCGTCGATGGTTATCACCCTCCAACCCCACGATTCGTACTTGGCGGCAGTGTTTTCGCAAGTAACTACGCCGCATTCGGTAGACAATTGAATGTCGTTCGAATCATAAAACATCACGATATTGTCTAGTCCCAGTGCGCCAGCCAATCGGCCAACGCCTTGCGAAATCTCTTCTTGGATGCCACCATCGGATATATATATATATATGGTGTGCTGCATCATGGTGTGCGAGAGTTTCGTTTCGAGGAATTTTTGGGCAACAGCAGCACCTGCACCGTAGGCATGCCCTTGTCCTAGCGGTCCCGAAGTGTTCTCTATACCGCGTTGCACATCCCTTTCGGGGTGTCCAGGAGTGGGCGAACCCCATTGACGAAATTGCTGAAGCTCGTCAATCGTAAACTTTCCTTGCAGCGCCAAGGCCGAGTATAGCATGGGCGACATGTGCCCAGGGTCGAGGAAAAAGCGGTCGCGACCTTCCCATGAGGGGTTTTCTGGGTCGTAAACAAGGAACTCTGAGAAGAGAACATTAATGAAGTCGGCACCACCCATCGCTCCGCCAGGGTGTCCAGACTTAGCTTTTTCTACCATTGACGCTGCCAGAATGCGTATGTTGTCCGCAGCCAAATTCATCAATTTCTTATCGTTCATGTATTGTGGTTTTTAGTTAAACATGTTCGTAAATATGTGTTTTGCTTTCGGGATAAGTCATTCCTTCCTGAATATGGAAACAAAGTTACAACTTTATGTTCAATAAAACAATTGATTTTAGGTGTATCTTTCACTTTATAGCAATTTTAAATGTAAGTGCAGTGGGTGGCGGTAAGGCGTTTGTTGGCTGTTGTTTGATGGGTGGAATAATGTGAAAAGACCGCAACACGCTATCTATTACGAAGATAAGAGCGGTTGCGGCCTGTTTCTTTTTGTCTATTCACTTCTCTGGGCGAGCGTGCCTTGTTGGCTGACATCTCGTTTAACAAGCCTTAGTTAAAGAAGTTCCAGCTTAGCCCGAAGTACAACATGCGGTCGTTAAGTGGATAGTGAGGAGCGAAGAAGTATTTTTTGTTACCGCTGCCTGCATTGATGTGGCTCATCAAAATGAAGAAACGAGCTTGTTTAAGATGGAAGTTGGCGTACACGTTAACAAGCGGATAGTTGCCAATTTTCACCTTGTCGGTTTGGGCTTGAACGGTAAATTGCCCCAGCGCAGGACTATAATCGGGTGCGTTATAGGCAGTAAAGTATCGCATGTCGGCCCCGAAGTCGCACTTTAACACGCGTGCTATCTTAAACCGCAGGTACAGATTGGTGTAGATATTGAGGGAGGGTAGGGGCAGAACGTCGGGATGACTGGTGCGTTGCCACGTTACAACGCTCTCCCAATTGAGCGGTCCGAGGGTGACATCTTGTGCCAATTCGGCCGTTAGTAGGTTTATTGCCGCACTGCTTTGCTCTACATTCACGGTGTTGGCCGAGCGTGTAAAGTCGCTGTTTATGGTGTAGTTCTGTGCAAAATACGTGTGGTTCTTCAACTCGTCTACGGCAAAACGCAGTTTGGTTCGCGTCTTTTGAGAACTTAATGTGGCTTGCAGGCGCGAGTGTATGGTCATAGATAAGCTGTTGTTCTCCCACCAGAAGTGGCGCGATTGGAAGTGACGGAAGTAGAAACCTGGGTTAATTCGATGGAAAAAAGCGTTTGCAGCGAGGCTGACGGTATCTCCGAACAAAGGGAAATTAAGGTCTGCCGAGGCGTCTACTTTCAGTTGGCCTGCATCTTTGCCCAAGAACCACGTCTCTGCCGTAACGCCATAGTGCAAGGTTTTGCCTTGCGTCTTGGACAATTGTCCGCCAAAACTCATGGTTTGTTCGTTAAAACTTTCTAGTCTTCCTTGCGTGTTGGGCAATTCGTAGTGGCGTATGTCGCTGCTTATAAATGCCTTTATGCCTGCCTTAGCCCACTTGTTAAACCCTTCGAGCAAGGCTAGGGCCAACGTGTTTTGTAGCCTATGGTGGCGAGTTTCGTCGAAAATGGAGTCGCCTGTTAGCTTGCCAGCGTTAAAATATGTGTTGGCATAGTAGTTGGTTGGCGTTTGGTGAGCCTCGTAAATGCGCTTGTAGTTTTCGAATTTAAGCGTATGTATGAAACTCGTAACGGGCACATACTCGTTTTTCAGCCACGAAGTATCTTTCTTTGGCTGCTCGCTTTGTGCCATCAAGCTGTCTGCTTGTGCCTTACTACTAACGATAATGCGGCGCGTAGAGCGTGCCGAATCTTCGGGTTCAGTGCCTGCAATCTTTGCATTGTCGGGGCGACCGCCATACGCTTTGTCGTCGGTTGCATTATCGCCAGCCTTACTTGTACGGCCATTTTGTTTCTTTTCGCGTTGTTTCTTGTCTTTTTTAGCCTCCATTGCGAATTTCCTGGCAGCAATTTCTTCTTTGGTCATGGGTACTTTTCGGTTAAAGCCGATGTTGTAACGATGGCTGAAAAAGACGCTAAGATTATCGTTCCTGTTCCAGTTTTTGGTTAAGACGGTAGGAATTTCGTTCGTGGTGAAGTTCTCGCTAAACGTTTCGGGATGGGTGATGTAGTTGTCGTTGGTTATTCCCCCGTTCTCGCTTGCCTTTTGGTGGTTGGTAGAAAACAACAGGTGTGCTTGGTATCTGTCGCCGATGTACGACCCATACATCGTGTAATTAAACATGGCCGTACTTTGGTTCTGGTAGAAACCGCGCCCATAGTTGTAGTCGAACTTAAAGCCAACGCCCACGCGTTTGCCAGCATTCACGCCAAATAAAGCCGTGAAATGGTCTTCTCCGTCTGTCTTATCGCCGCAACTGAAATAACTGAGATTGGTTATGGGCGACAGCGTATTGGTGAAAAGGAACTTGTCGGCAGGCACAATGAAGTAGCTATAAGGCTTGGTAAAGATAAACTGACCATCAGCCGACCTGTTTACGAACACGCGATTGAGTCTGGGCGACGACAAGTTGCCCAGCATATTGTACTCGCCCCGCATGCCATAAGTAAAGGCTTTGTTCATAAACATGTGCGAGAGGGTGTCGGGTTGCGCCGCAATGCGGTCGCCAAAGCGCGGGTCTACGGTCCACACTTTCAGCCCCACGGGTATCTCCTTGTTAGAACCCAGCGAGTCTTTCTTGTTCTCTTTCTTGCCTGTTGAGAAGTTTCCGTCCTCGTCAAAGCGAGTGAAATCGTCTTGTGCAAGTGCCGACGACAATGCCAACGACAGCATTGAGGCCAGCATGAATAACCTGTTCATCTAACGAATAAAGCGAAGTATTGTTTCGGCAATCTTGAAAACCATCGACCCCAGCACGATAAACGTGCCTACGGTGGTGTCTGATAAGAAATATACGGATACGCCAATAATGGCGCCGATAATGAAGATAATGTTCAGTATGTTCCTTATGGGCAAGAATTGGTCTTGCTCCTTGTCTGGTCTTCTATGTCTTCTTTGTGGATATTGCGTTTCCATACAAATGCTATTTGTGTTGCTATTTTTCTCTTGAAATGTGGAATTGGCGTGGTCGGCACGGTGTCTTATTGCCTCAATCGCTGTTTAATGGTTTCAAAGACCTCGTCTTTACGGTCGATGGTCTTGCGCCTAAACTTGCCCGACATCTTGCTAAGCTTGGTTTTAGCCTTGTTTAGTCCATATTGATCTGTAATCCATTTCTCGGCTGTTGCCTCCACTCCGCTGCCTTCTCCGCGGTTCATTTCATAGGCATAGCTTATGCGCGAGAGGGTTAGGTTAAGCTTTCCGTCTGAACATTTGGCTATGAGCGTGTAGTTAAACACAGTTCTGTCTAGCGAAAGAAAAGTGCTTTGAAACACCAACCACTCTTTAAATCGTGCCGCAATGATATGTTCCTTCTTGTTAACCAGCGCAATCGAACTTTCGGGGAATTGGTTTTCACCCTTGGTTAAGTCTTCTATCGCCGCGTAAGTGGCGTCGTAAATCTCTTGTGCGCTTTTGCCAGGGAGGTCTAGCTCGTAATCAAACACCACCTTGCCATCTACTGTTGGCACCGCGCCTTCTAGATATTTGGCTTGTTCGGTGGTGGTTGCGCTTTGTTTTTTGCTTTTTGTTTGTGTAGATTTGTTTTGTTCCTTACTTTGTGGACGTTCCCAATCGTTTTGTGCGAACGTGAAAACGGGAACGAAGAGTAGTGCTAAAAATAGTTTCCTTTTCATTATAATAAACTTTATTACTTACCTAGACGTGGATGAATATAATTGCTGTTTGCGTTTTAGCGGCCTATATTGTTGATGGTTTTCACCATGCGCCGTTATTGAGTGAATGTGGTATTGGCAGACTTTACGAGGCTGTGTAACCCCTATGATTGCTGCTTGTTTCCCCACATATTCAACATACAAATTTACAAAAAAATAGATGGATGCACCGCCAATATTCAATATTTAACTAAAAGGCACAATGAAAAGTTATTGATGTGGCTCGCATGCTATGTACAAAAAGCATCCGCATGCGAGCCACTTTGAGGCATGAAACAAGTTTCGGCATAACGAGGACAACGCCTTAAAGCCACAAGCAATGTTTATTTCACTGTGGAATATTTGTCCCTAAGCCAGCCTATATCCGTAAAGGTTCTTATTACGTCCTGACCAACAGAAGTTTAAATGTAGATACCTACACCAATTCTGAGGCCAACCGTTGAGTACTTGGAATGGCTTTTAAACGATTGGTTGTAGTACAGCGATGGTTCGATAGTAACAGTACGGCTAACGAAGAATGCGTAGCCCAACTCAAACCCTGGCATGATGTCGTTATAGTTGTGGTAGGTGTGCACAAGGCTTGCGTTGGCTCCAACAAATAGGCCGTTTTGTTCAATATAATATCTTAGTCCTGCCCCAACAGAAATATAATCGGGCACGGTTTCATTACCATAGTGGTTGTAGGCGAACTGTCCTAACACCATCCAGTCGTCTTCAAAGAAATAACCGGCCTTAGCTTGCACGCCGAAACTAAACTTATTGTTGCCGTTGTAGTTGATGTCCAGCCCCGAAAGCGAACCTGCCACATACACTTTTTCCTCTTCAAATTGTGCGCTTGCCGTGAGCGTAAGCATCAACGACACGAAAAGCAAACCTAATTTCTTTTTCATTTCTACAGGATTAATCTTTAATTCAATTTTGATAATTCTCTTTCTGCAACTATTGTCCTGCTAGTGTTGTGCACCTTGTCACAAACAACCGACTTAAACAGGCTTTAAGTCACATTAACTGCAAAAGTAAATAAATTATTCGACAAATGCGAGAAATATACTTATCTTTGCATTCATTATATATTTAGGCCTCCTTGCGTTTGCTTGTTGAAGGCCTAAACAACAATACAAGGCACAAACATATAGAAGAGAGATATTCTGATGATAAAGCAATCCTCATTTTCACGTCGATTTTTGCTGTTGTTTCTCGCGTTTTTTGTCGCGACAACGCTCCTCGCACAGGATTTTTCGTTTTCAAAACCCAATGGACTTAACGGGTGGAAACTGCCTAAACGTGAGGTTAGAGCGGTGTGGCTCACCACCATCGGCGGATTGGATTGGCCGCGTTCGTATGCTCAAAACGATTTGGCGGCAAGCAAACAAAAGCAAGGATTACGTGGCATCCTGGACAAACTTCAACGCGCAGGCATCAATACCGTTTTGTTTCAGACACGCATTCGCGGCACGGTAGTCTATCCTTCATCGCTCGAACCGTGGGATGGATGCCTCTCTGGCATACCAGGAAGGTCGTCAGGCTACGACCCTTTGGCCTTTGCCATAGACGAATGCCATAAACGAGGGATGGAGTTGCACGCTTGGGTGGTGACTATTCCCGTGGGAAAGTGGAACGCACTGGGTTGCAAAACGCTGAGAAACAAATATCCGCACCTGATAAAACGGATTGGCGAAGAGGGTTATATGGACCCCGAAAATTCCACGACAGCCACTTATTTAGCCAACATCTGCAAAGAAATATCCGACCGCTACGACATTGATGGCTTGCATCTAGACTATATTCGTTATCCTGAAACATGGAAAATAAACATTCCCCACGATGCTGCAAGGCGAAACATTACGGCCATTGTGCGCGCCATTGGCGAGAAAGTAAAGGCCAATAAACCTTGGGTAAAATATAGCTGTTCGCCCATTGGCAAGTTTAACGATCTTACCCGTTTTGCAAGTAATGGCTGGAACGCATACACCAAGGTTTGCCAAGATGCGCAAGGCTGGTTGCGCGACGGGCTAATGGATGCCCTTTTCCCAATGATGTACTTCCAAGGCAACAACTTTTTTCCCTTTGCTATCGACTGGGCTGAACAGAGTTACGGGCGAATGGTGGTGCCTGGATTGGGCATTTATTTTATGTCGCCCAGCGAAAAAAACTGGTCGCTCGACGTCATAACGCGCGAAATGCAAGTGTCTAGGCAGTATGGCATGGGGCATGCCTATTTCAGAAGTAAGTTCTTTACCGATAACTTGAAGGGCATATACACCTATGCTCAACAAGTTTTTACGCCAACTTTGGCCCTGCCGCCTGCTCTGACATGGGAAAACAGCAAGCTACCATCGCCTCCAACGGACTTAAACACGAGCGAAGAAAACGGAAACGTTTTTGTTAGTTGGCGTGGTGGCCGTAGCACCAACAACTCGCCATATATATTATATAATGTGTATGCCAGCTCGTCTTATCCTGTTGACGTTACCGATGGTCGCAATCTCATAGCCATGCGCTATGCAAAGAACAGCATTGAGGTTAGTCCGCGAAACGCACAAATGTATTTTGCCATAACAACGATGGACAGGTATGGCAACGAAAGCCAACCTCTGCAAACACGAAAGGCGGCAGGCGGCAGCAGAAGCGAACTTAAAATGCTGGCTTTCAGTGATGGAAAGGTGTTGCTGCCCAAGTCGGCCGATGCTTTGTGGGGACGTGTTTGGGTTGTTGAAACCTTGCAAGGTCAACACGTTGCAACGCTTTCTTCGGTTAACGATAAGCTTGATGTGCGCGGCATAACCAATGGGGTATACGTGTTGCGTGCCCTTAACAATAAGGGGGTGGGGCATCGTTTGGGAATGTTCACTAAAAAACGCTGAAACCTTAGTGCTTAAAACTTCAGCATAGGCAAGACAACAGGTTACAGCATGTTTGTAACTGCATTTTTTGTCGATAAACAAGAACGTAATTTGTTTTTTTTCGTATCTTTGCCCATAGCTTTTGTATATAAACGGACGATAGTCTTGGTGTTTGGAGCACGAAGGGAGTAATACCGCTCCGTTTATAGTCAATAATCAAGACTACTTCCGCATGTGTTTTTACGAAAAAATCATGCAGAGCAATTACTAATGTCAGAAAGAAAGCTTACTACTTTGATTTCTTAACACGACAAGAAACAAAAGCCTTTCTTTTAGGATGTTAGTGCATATAACGAAAATTCTATTCTCCAAATGTATTGGAGGATGGTCTCAACGACGTATTAAAGTAAGAAAACTTGGTAGGAATGGCCTTTGCAAAAGGCGTTAATTCAAAAAAAAAGTATGCGTATCGAGTTTTATCAGAAGAGTTCGAAAGCGTTTAACTTGCTCTTCACTAAGCGTATAATACGCTTTCTCTTTATTCTTATACCTTCGATAGGCAACGCACAAGCACAGACTTATCAAGGTGGGGTGTTTGACTCCGAAGGACAACCCTTGGAGTTTGCTAATGTTGTTGTTTTAAGCTTACCCGATTCTGTGCTCATAAAGGGGACTGTTACCAATAGTAAAGGAGAGTTTACACTCTCGCTCGATACTCCTATTGACAGTGTTTTGTTTAAAGTCAGTCTTGTTGGTTATCAAACCACATTTACAACTCCTGCCAAGATAGGCTCCATTGTATTGCCAACTTCCTCAGTTCGCCTAGCTGAGGTTGTTGTCAAAGGCAACAAGAAAGCATTTTCAATCAAAGGCAACAACTTGGTGTGCAATGTAGCTGGCACTTCCCTCAGTTCAGAGAGCCATATAAACGATTTACTTGGAAAGCTACCAGGATTTTACATGCAAGGCGACCAGTTGAAGTCGATAAATCAAGGTGAGATAAAATATTTCCTCAACAACCGCCCTGCTACGGCAGAAGAAATAGCGCGCATTGACGTTAAGGCAATCAAGTCTGTTGAGATAGACAGGCATCCTGGTTCTCGGTATTCAGGAGAAGTAGGGAGCGTGGTGTTTATCCATACAAGTACATTGCTCGAAGGAGTTTCAGCCTTTTTGCGTTCTTATACCAGAATCAATCACAAGTTTTCGCAAGGCATAGACGGGGAAGTGAGATATCGGTACAAAAGAATTAGCCTAACTCTTGGTGCCGACTATACTACTTATCAGTCGCAACCACAACAAGAAAACACATTTGAATTGTTGCATTCCGCAACTCTATGGAAGGTAAGGTCGCAAGATACGAAAAAGAAAAACAAGGACAGCGAGCAAATGTATTTTGCCAATCTTGAATATAACTTCACAGACAAGCATCAACTCAATTTGAGATACACAAGACAGCCGTCACGTTCCAATGTACATCTGCTTGGCAATTTGTCTGTATGGAAAGGTAATGATTTTCTCTATGAGGGTTTCGAGAGCAACATAGCAAGTCATAATATAAAGGATAACATCAATCTTTATTATAAAGGAGTTTTAAGTAAGCATTGGACAATAGACCTCGCCTCGGACTGGTACCAACAACGAACCACATCTGAACAGCATCTACAAGAGAAAATGCGTTTTACTGAGATTTATTCCAGGGGAAACAGTTCGTTATGGGGTTTCTCGCCTCGTGCTGTTTACCAAGCACGGAGAACCAAAATCGAAGTGGGCGGCGATTGGAGCAAATCTGTTATACGAGGTTGGACAAGGTTAAACATTGCTGATGCCCAACCTACTGACAACACAATTCAGGAAATTAAAGGGGCTGGATACTTAGGTGTTGATTGTACAATGCCCAACCAAAGATGGAATATGGGTTTGGGATTACGTTTTGAAAGAACGAATAAGCGTTATCAAGACCATGCGGGAAAAACAGAAACAGAAAGTTTTTGTTACCAAACTCTTCTGCCTTCTCTGTCTCTTTCCTATGCACAAGAAGGTTGGACGCACCAACTCAGCTATAATTCGTCTATAATATATCCCACATTCAGTCAACTGGCAAGTGGGGATGTGTACCTCAATCGGTACAACATCAAGCAATCCAACCCTAGTTTAGAGCGTTCGGTTGTGCATAACATCAGCTACGACTGCTCGTATCGTTGGCTGTATCTATCGGTTGGTTACACTTATACCCATCGTCCTATCTTAGAAACGTTCGAATTGGATTCGTATCATGGGGAACATCGAATCAAAGTAACATCTCAAAACCTAAGTTATATGCAAGGTTTTAAGGCACTAGTTAATGCCGCCCCACGCTTTGGTCTATACGAACCTAGGTTTATGTTGGGTTTCATTCAAAATTTCATTACTCTTCCTAGTACCAAAGAGCATTCTTCGCACTTGGTAAGCAAGCCCTTTGTCATTCTTTCTTTAAACAATAGCTTTACTTTCCCACATCAGTGGGAGGTAAGTTTGGATTATTCGCACAATGGGGCTGGCAGCAGTGGCTATATAGAGTATAGTTCATCGTCTTCTCTCAATTGTTCTGTTGTAAAGCACTTCTTTGAAAGAAAACTACGAGCAAGCTTAAAGCTGACAGATATATTTGACACATCTACACCTCGAATTAGTGGCAGGTTCCAAGGTGTTTTATTAAACGGACGTGCTTGGATGGATTCGCGGTCTGTTAGATTAAATATTTCCTGGTATTTCAATCAACACCGAACGGCAAAGACACACTCTTCAATTTCTTCAGAAATGAATAGGCTGTGACATAGGCAAAACTGCGAGATGCAATGGCTTACTTTTATCTTGTTTGCTAACAAACAGCAATTGGTGTGAGAGTACATCCGTGAGATATAATTGTTTTTTTTGTCTAGTTTTCAGTAAGAAATTTAACATTCTGAGTACCCATTTTGTCCACCAATCATTCACCTTGCCTCAAAAAATCGATTCTCGTGAAAGTTGGTTTTGATGCAAAAAGGGGGTAGTTGTACATGCA
>NZ_KV815065.1:22048-48058 GCF_001814145.1 Prevotella sp. HMSC073D09
TTTTGATGCAAAAAGGGGGTAGTTGTACATGCAGTCAAAATGAATTTTTATTTAGACAGACCGCCACTAACACCCCTTTTTAGGCTATTTGTAGCAAAATGAAGTGCGTTTTGGTGCTAAATGCAGTGCGTTTTGATGCTAAACGCAGTGCATTTTGGTGCTAAATGCAGTGCGTTTTGGTGCTAAACGCAAGGCGTTTTGGTGCTAAATGCAAGGCAAAATACGGCTAAACACAAGTCAAAAAGCATAAAAATACACAGCGATTGGTATAAATAAAACCTCTTTGAACCCTTAAAAGTAGGGCTAAAAAGGGCAAGATACCCATTAAAAAGTGGTTTTTTAGGGGCTAAAAGCGAGTTATTGGCCTTGAAAAATTACGAGCCGGCAACCAAACTAGAAAGGCAAAATGGTGCTAAATTCAGGGTTTGCACTTAAAAATAGACAAGACAAGAGACGTGAAAGGCTAGAATTAGTGGCTTTTTACCCACTTCATGACCTATATTTTCGCTAGAACGGAGTGAAAATTTGGGAGGTATTGTAAAATAAAAACAACAATTTAAGATTCTGAGTTGGTGAGTTAATGAATTTGTAAGTAGAAGAGTCGATTTATTCGGGAGTTGTTGGATTTCCGTGAGTTTATAACCCCGTGAGTACTCCGTAATATGGAGAGGAGTGTTTATCTTGTATTGACATCATGATGGCAACAAACTCCTCTCATTTTTTAGCAACATCAAAAGTAAATACGTCTTCATTTCCTGTTTCAAAGTTTTTATCGGTCGTCAATAACTTTTTTAAGGTTTACCAACTTCTTTTCCGCAATAAATTATGTAAATTTGCATGGTGGGCAAGCCCCACAAGAAAGATTGTTTTAGGTAAAATACAAAGAAAATGAGTTTAAATATAGCAAAAGACGGCCGCAAGCGGATTGTGATAGTTGGTGGTGGCTTTGGTGGTTTGCAGGTTGCAAACAAACTGAAAGGCACCGATTATCAAGTGATACTTATCGACAAGAACAATTATCACCAATTTCCACCGCTCATTTATCAGGTGGCATCGGCAGGAATGGAGGCCAGTTCCATATCGTTTCCTTTCCGCAGAAACTTTCAAAAGCACAAGAACTTTTATTACCGAATGGCCGAGTTGCGTGCCATCTTCCCCGAAAAAAAACTTATTCAGACCTCAATAGGGAAGGTGGAGTACGATTATTTGGTGTTGGCGGCTGGCACAACCACCAACTTCTTTGGCAATAAGAATGTTGAAGAGCAGGCCATGCCCATGAAAACAGTGGACGAGGCAATGGGCTTGCAAAACGCCATACTGTCGAACATCGAACGCGCCATAACCTGTGCCACGAAACAAGAACAGCAGGAGCTGCTTAATGTGGTGGTGGTTGGCGGCGGAGCAACGGGCGTTGAGATAGCAGGCGTGCTCTCTGAAATGAAACGTACCATCCTTCCACACGACTATCACGACCTAGACCCCAGCTTAATGAACATTTATCTCATCGAGGCTGGCAATAGATTGTTGTCGGCCATGTCGCCCGAATCGTCGTCGGCTGTGGAGAAATATCTGCGCGAAATGGGCGTAAACATCTTGCTTAACAAGATGGTGACCGACTATAAGGACCATAAGGTGATGCTGGCCGATGGCTCCTCGATATCTACGCGCACGTTTATTTGGGTGAGCGGCGTGGCAGGACAGCGCGTTGGAAACTTGGATGCCGGCCATTTAGGTCGTGGAAGGCGCATTAAGGTGGACACATTCAATCGGGTAGAAGGACTTGAAGACGTGTTCTGCATTGGCGACCAATGTATTGTTGAAGGCGATAAAGACTATCCCAATGGGCATCCGCAATTGGCACAAGTGGCCATTCAGCAGGGTAAAAACCTGGCTAAAAACCTGAAACGCATGGCAAAGGCAAAGCCGTTAAGCCCTTTCCGCTATAAAAACCTTGGCGCAATGGCCACCGTTGGTCGAAACAAAGCCGTGGCCGAGTTTGCTAAAATAAAGATGAAAGGCTTTGGGGCATGGTTCATGTGGCTTGTTGTGCACCTCCGTTCCATCTTAGGCGTACGCAATAAGATGGTGGTTTTGCTCAATTGGATGTGGAATTACTTTAACTATAATCAGTCGTTGCGCATGATTTTCTACCCCAAGAAGGCCAAAGAGATACGCGAAAGGGAAGAGCGCGAGGCCAAAACACATTGGGGAGAGGACCTGATGGAACAATAAAAACGTAAAGGAAGTGAGAGAAAAGCGCGCGCCAAATGGTGTGTTATAGAACGCCGAATGCCTCAAAGTCTAAAACTTAGGCGGACAGACGTTCACCCTTTCACTTTTTTTTCGTACTTTTGCAATCATAAAGCACATAGAAGAAAGTATGAACGTATTAGAACTAAGTGAGCAGGAGATAGTAAGAAGACAGAGCCTGCAAGAGTTGCGCGACTTGGGAATAGACCCTTATCCCGCAGCAGAGTATCCCACTGATGCTTTTTCAACCGACATAAGAGATAACTTTAAGGACGACGAGCAACGTGAAGTGTGCATTGCTGGTAGGATGATGACGCGCCGCGTGATGGGAAAGGCCAGCTTTATGGAGCTGCAAGACTCGAAAGGGCGCATACAGGTGTATGTTACGCGCGACGACATCTGCCCCGATGAAAACAAGGAATTGTACAATACGGTGTTCAAACGCTTGCTCGACATCGGCGACTTTGTAGGCGTACGTGGATTCGTGTTCCGCACACAGACGGGCGAAATATCGGTTCACGCCAAAGAACTCACGCTGTTGAGCAAGAGCATCAAGCCACTTCCCATCGTGAAGTATAAGGATGGAGTGGCCTACGACAAGTTCGACGACCCAGAATTGCGTTTCCGTCAACGTTATGTAGACCTCGTTGTGAACGAAGGCATCAAGGAAACCTTCTTAAAACGCGCAAAGGTAATTAGCACTATGCGCCAATTCTTCGACGAGGCAGGCTACACAGAGGTTGAAACACCTACGCTGCAAAGTATCGCGGGCGGTGCTACGGCGCGCCCATTCGTTACACATTTCAACGCGCTGAACCAAGAAATGTTCCTGCGTATCGCCACCGAGCTTTATCTAAAACGACTCATCGTTGGCGGATTTGAGGGTGTTTACGAAATAGGAAAGAACTTCCGAAACGAGGGTATGGACAGAACGCACAACCCAGAGTTCACGTTGATGGAGCTTTATGTGCAATATAAGGACTACAATTGGATGATGTCGTTCACCGAACGTCTGCTCGAAACCATCTGTGTGGCCGTTAATGGTAAGCCAGAAAGCGTGGTTGATGGGCAGGTTATCAGCTTTAAGGCTCCTTATCGCCGCTTACCCATACTCGATGCCATTAAGGAGAAGACGGGTTATGACCTTGATGGCAAGACGGAAGACGAGATTAGGCAGGTTTGCAAGGAACTGAAGCTAGACATAGACGAAACGATGGGCAAAGGAAAGCTTATCGATGAGATTTTCGGTGAGTTCTGCGAGGGTCAGTTTATTCAGCCAACCTTCATCACCGACTATCCAGTTGAGATGAGTCCGCTAACGAAGATGCACCGCTCTAAGCCTGGATTGACCGAACGTTTCGAACTGATGGTGAACGGAAAAGAGCTGGCTAACGCCTATTCAGAGCTTAACGACCCCATCGACCAAGAGGAACGTTTCGTTGAACAGATGAAACTTGCCGATAAGGGCGACGACGAGGCAATGATAATTGACAAGGACTTCCTTCGTTCTTTGCAATACGGCATGCCCCCAACGTCGGGTATCGGCATCGGTATAGACCGCCTCGTGATGCTTATGACGGGTCAAACTGCCATTCAAGAAGTGCTGCTCTTCCCGCAGATGCGTCCCGAAAAGAGTATTCCCAAGAGCACTACGGCCGAGTGGCAAGCACTAGGAGTGCCCGCCGAATGGGTGCCCGTGTTCAATAAAGCTGGCTATAACCTCATCTCTGACATAAAAGAGGTGAAGGCGCAAAAGCTGCAAATGGACGTTTGCAACGTAAACAAGAAATATAAACTAGGGTATGAGAACCCGAAGGTGGACGCCTTCCAAGCTTGGATAGACAAGGCCAACGAAGGCTAAATAACGGCTAGGGGTGAAAGGGAACGCGTAAGGCACAGGCCTTTGTTTTCCTTTCCGCCCTTTTGCCTTGTTATTTTTTGAGGTTCAAAAGGGCGATACTTGCCCACTCCTCGCTCCTTCTCACCTTTAACCCTTTCACTTAACCATGTTCAACTGCGGTAAAATAGCAATAGTGGGAGGTGGTAGCTGGGCTACTGCCATTGCCAAAATTGTGGTGCGACACACGCATCACATCGGCTGGTATATGCGCCGCGACGACCGTATAGACGACTTTAAGCGCTTGGGACACAACCCAGCCTACTTGATGAGCGTTCATTTTAACGTAGACGAGATTTACTTTTCGAGCGACATCAACAAGATTGTAGAGAACTACGACACACTTGTGTTTGTTACGCCCTCACCTTATTTGAAGAGTCATCTCAAAAAGTTGAAGACGCGTTTGCACGATAAGTTCGTGGTTACGGCCATTAAGGGACTTGTGTCTGACGACAATTTGCTTTGCTCCGAGTTCTTCCATCAGGTGTACGACGTGCCTTACGCCAATATTGCTTGCATCGGCGGTCCGTCTCATGCCGAAGAAGTAGCCCTCGAAAGGTTGTCTTATCTTACCGTAGGCTGTGCCGACAGAGAGAAAGCGCAAGCCTTCACCGAGATTTTAAGCAGCGATTTCATCAAGACAAAGACCAGTCAGGATGTCGTGGGCATTGAATATTCGTCGGTGTTGAAGAATGTTTACGCCATTGCCGCAGGCATTTGTAGCGGTTTGAAGTATGGCGACAACTTCCAAGCTGTGCTCATGTCTAACGCAGTTCAAGAGATGTCGCGTTTCCTTTCGGCGGTACATCCGCTCGAACGCAGTGTTTACGACAGTGTTTATCTCGGCGATTTGCTGGTTACAGGCTACTCTAATTTTTCGCGAAACCGTACCTTTGGCACAATGATTGGCAAAGGATATAGCGTTAAAAGCGCGCAAATAGAAATGGAAATGATTGCCGAAGGTTATTTCGGCACGAAGTGTATGAAGGAAACTAACAGACATCTGCACGTGAACATGCCCATTCTCGATGCTGTATATAATATATTGTACGAGAAAATTTCGCCACAAGTGGAGATAAAGTTGCTTACTGATAGCTTTAGATAATCAAACACCACACGATATGAAAAAGACTATTCTTATCTTGATGTCCTTTCTTTGCACCTTGATAGCCGATGCGAAAAAGAACGTAACCAGCCTTCCTTCACCCGAAACATTGGCTGCCATCAATGACAGCATCATCAAGGAAGGACATCAATTGTATCTATTTGAAAAACTGAATTGGGAACTCACCGATCTCTTTCTTGCACATCATGGAAGGGAAGAGATAGGTGGGCAAATGACATACAAGGCCAAAGACGGCACCATCATTGCCTTTTTTTGCGACAAATCAATGAAAAACAGCTTATATGAGTTAAGGAGCGAGAAGTCATCTCCAAAGTTTATCGCTGTTGATTCTGTTCGTCCGCTTACTCAAGAAGAAAAAGAACTTGTTGTGAGGAAAGATGTCTTGGTTGCCAAAATGGGGACATTGGCAGATAGTATCAAAGGCGTTTCACCTGAGTTCGGACAGTTTAACGCTGATATCATTCGCATTAACGACAATATAACACGGTTATATCTGCTGACAGGAACGGTAAAACCGGGCATTATTCCCTTTGGAAATGATTACAGTTTCGACTTTACCAACGACAATCGTCTTGTCGCTTTCCGCCGTTATCACCGTTCATTAATTCCAACACAAACCAACCATAACGGTAAGACTGTAGTATCCACAATTCATTCTCACCTTAAAGATAACCCCTATATCACTGCGACAGACATTTGTAACTTTCTTCTTTACGGGCGAGATATTGCTGGTATGAAGTCGTTTTATGTTTATAGCACAGCTTGTGAATGCCTCTTCGCTTATTGGGATGGTGATAAACCAGTCATTAAGATTGAGGAAATACCAAAGGAATAGGTTGCAATAATAAGATAAACGTAGAATTTAAAAGATAAATACAATGAAACGTATTCAATTAGACATCACCAAAGCCGCCCAATTTCTTAGTGAGGGCGCAGTGAAAGCCTACGAGCCGAAAGTGAAAGCGGCACAAGAGGCTCTGGAAAATGGCACTTGTCCTGGTAACGATTTTTTGGGTTGGCTGCATTTGCCCAGCTCCATCACACCCCAATTTCTCGACGAGGTGCAGGCTGTTGCCAACACCTTGCGTGAGAAATGCGAAGTAATCGTTGTGGCAGGTATCGGTGGCAGCTACCTCGGTGCACGTGCCATAATCGAGGCTTTGGGAAATTCGTTCGCATGGCTTGTGGGCGATAAGACAAATCCCACCATTGTTTTCGCAGGAAACAACATCGGCGAAGACTATCTTTTTGAACTTTCCGAGTATCTAAAAGATAAGCGCTTCGGTGTGATCAACATCTCGAAGTCGGGTACTACCACCGAGACGGCTCTCGCATTCCGTCTACTTAAAAAGCAATGCGAAGAACAACGCGGTAAGGCGGAGGCCAAAGACGTTATCGTGGCCATTACAGATGCCAAACGTGGAGCTGCAAGAGCTGCCGCCGACAAAGAAGGTTATAAGACCTTTGTGATACCCGACAATGTGGGTGGACGTTTCTCGGTGTTGACACCTGTTGGCCTATTGCCCATCGCTTGCGCAGGTTTCGACATTAAGGCATTGGTTAATGGTGCCGCCGATATGGAGAAAGCCACAGCCCCCAGCGTTCCCTTTGCTGAGAACATCGCTGCCCAATACGCTGCCGTGCGCAACGCATTGTACACCGAAAAGGGAAAGAAAATCGAGATAATGGTGAACTATCAGCCCAAATTGCACTTCATTGCCGAGTGGTGGAAACAACTTTACGGCGAAAGCGAAGGTAAGGAACACAAGGGCATTTTCCCCGCATCGTGTGACTTTACCACCGACCTACACTCTATGGGACAGTGGATTCAGGAAGGCGAACGCAGTATTTTCGAAACCGTAATAAGCGTGGAACAGCCTGCAAAGAAACTGTTGTTCCCCAACGATGACGAGAATCTAGACGGTTTGAACTTCCTTGCTGGCAAGCGTGTTGACGAGGTTAACAAGATGGCCGAGTTGGGAACACTGCTCGCTCACGTAGATGGTGGCGTGCCAAATATCCGCATCAGCGTGCCCGAACTGAACGAATATTACATCGGACAATTGATTTATTTCTTCGAAATAGGTTGTGGCATCAGCGGAAACGTGCTTGGTGTAAATCCGTTTAACCAGCCAGGCGTAGAGGCTTACAAGAAAAACATGTTTGCCTTACTAGACAAACCAGGTTACGAGGCCGAGAGCAAGGCTATAAAAGAACGTCTGAAATAAATTCTTTAATATGCGAAACGCCTCTTCGCCTGCAAAAACGAAGAGGCGTTTTGCTTGCTTTTATATTCGCAAATGAACAATATGTATGCTCCCACTTCGCCCTGTCTGCCTTTTGGACACGAACAAGAAGTGAAGTCTTATTTGGAAAATCGCGGTTTCGATAGCTTTCAACCGCAAGCCGTGCTATTCGATATGGATGGCGTGTTGTACGATTCCATGCCCAATCACGCCCGTTGCTGGCAAGAGGCTATGGCAAAATTTGGACTGAAAATGACGGCTGCCGACGTGTATGCTACCGAAGGAATGCGCGGCGTAGAAACCATTAGGCTGATGGTGAAGGCACAACAGGGACGTGACATAACGGAAGACGAGGCGCAAATGATGTATGATGAGAAAGCGCGACTCTTCGGACTGCTACCCAAAGCACCCATCATGGAGGGTGTTTTAGAGTTGATGGAGAAGATAAAGGCGGCTGGCATGTGCATCGTTGTGGTTACCGGGAGTGGTCAGCTACCGCTGATTGAGCGTTTGCAACATGATTTTAAGGGCTTTGTTACGGCCGATAAGATTGTCTCGGCTTATGATGTGACGCGTGGAAAACCAGCTCCCGACCCTTATCTGATGGGCTTGCAAAAAGCCGGAAACTTACAACCCTGGCAAGGAATTGTGGTAGAAAATGCGCCAATGGGTGTGCGAGCAGGTGTGGCTGCAAAGATATTTACGATTGCCGTTAATAGCGGACCCTTGCCAAATGCAACTTTGGCTGGAGAAGGAGCAAACATCGTGTTCGACAGGATGACGCAATTACGTGATACATGGATGAGTAACCATGACTGATTTTAGCTTCATATCGCATACCATAGGCAAGGCGATGGTGGCCGAAGTTGCCGCCAACAATATGCTTTTTACTGTCCCCGAAGATGCAAACGACCTTTTGGGAAATGCCTATTATCAAGGTTTCGATGGCATGATCATCTCTGCCGACAAAATTTCGCCACGCTTTTTCGACCTCAAAACGAGGTTGGCTGGCGAGATTTTGCAAAAGTTCTCCACCTTTCGGATGCGTTTGGCCATCGTTGGCAACTTCTCTACCTTTACCAGCGAAAGCCTTAAAAGTTTCATTTACGAAAGCAATCGTGGTAACCTAATACACTTTTCGCCAACCACAGCCGATGCCGTAGCTTGGTTTGAAAATCAGTTTTGTCATCGTTAAGAATTACTTCGTAGCGAAACATACCTTGATACCTCTGCGCAAACCTATACGTTCAAAAGAGCCGCCATTGATTATCTATTAGTTGCCGGTCCTAAAACTCTCTTACGGTGGGGGAGGTTACAGAGGCCTCACTATATTATTTGGAAACCACAAAGTTTGCTATTTTAAACCACCAAGTAACTGATGTGCACAAACATCGTGAGTTCTGTGATAGAATGCCATGTTTATGTAACATTACATGCCTATCATTGTTGCTTTGTTTACAGACCACAAAGTCCTATAATGTGTGTTTAGCTTGTAATCCATTATATGTTAGGGCGTTAAGTCTTGTCACCTAGTAAGCACATATAGGCTGTTCTAATCCTTAACGCTTACCGAAGTATGAGCGATGAAAAGTCTCAAATCTCTTATTTTTGATTTAATGAAAGAAAAACGCATTTGTGTGTCACAAAATTCAAAGCCCTGCGTACTATAAGTAAATAACAGAACATCAGATGACCGTCGACGAATATAAAGAAGAAGTGGAACGCAACCGACCGCGCATGCTTTCCGTTGCTCGCAGCTATCTAAAAGCTGGCGAAGAGGCGGAGGATGTTGTGCAGGACGTGCTGCTGAAACTCTGGCAATTGCTCGACAAGTTGCGTATTCCCATGGGGCCTTTAGCTTTGGTGCTGGTGAGAAACCGCTGTATCGATTGTTTACGGCGACTCCAAACCACCATTGCACTTCCCGAAAATGTGGCGGAAAGCGAACCAACATGCGACGAACGCTATGAAAAGGTAATGCAGCTTGTTGACAAACTGCCCACGATGCAGCAGACAATCATGCGGCTTCGCCACATGGAGGGTATGGAAATGTGTGAGATTGCAGCACTCACGGGAAGTAACGAAACGGCTGTCAGAAAGGCGTTGAGCCGTGCACGACAGGCCATCAAACAGCAATTAAAACAACAAAGCAATGAATAAGGACGATGAAATCAGAATTTTAGTGGCTCGTTTCATGGAGGGTGACACCACACTTGAGGAAGAGGGCAAGCTTTATCGCTATTTTTCTGGCGATGAGGTGTCGGACGACTTGCTACCGATGCGCGAATATTTTCGCTCAATTGCAACCATGCGTACACCCAACCATCGGCGACATAAAAGGCTACCTGTGCTGCATGGCCTGCTTTCACGCCCATTGTTCATCGGCATAGCTGCCTCGGTTGCTTTGCTTGTTGTGGTTGGGGTGGGCGGTATGTTGTGGCAACCAGAACCACAGGACTATTGCGAGGCCTACATCTACAATAGGCATGTGACTGCCCCCGCCACCGTAATGGAAGAGGTAGATGAGACGCTGCAAGCCATTAGTCAGGATGGCGAATTAAATGTTGATGGTCAGTTGCACGACATTTTCGGAAAGCAATAAATGGAATAAGATTAAATACATCGTTATGAAACTTCGTTTTTTCTTAACAGCTATCGTGGCGTTTCTTGCCTTTGAGGCTCATGCTCAGCAAGGTTTGAACGTTAATGCGCTCTTTCAAGGTAAAGTGGTGCCCCACGAAGAGATGGTAGACGTCAGGGTGAAAGGCCGTGCCATCAGCAAATACAAGCTTGATTTCTATCGCAGTATTCGTTTCAATGCCACCGAACAGCAACGAAAAGTGGTAGACGATTTGGTTGACAGCGACTGCAAAACGGCCATGGGAACGGAACAAACCACCCGAAACGGCACGACAACCCTTATCATGACGTTACCCAAACAGGGCAACATGAACCGCTACCTGTGCTACATCACCTGCCGAAAGGGGCGAACGACCGTGATTACTGTGGTCTATATGGAAGGCAAAGTGGAAAGTATTGCCGAACTCAGAAAACTAATACATTAAAGATATAGTTATGGAAAAGATCTTAGTTTGCATGGCATTGACCTTTAACCTGGCTGCCAAAGCTACACCGTCAGACAACGACACAGTGGTTGTTGAACGGCCCCAGAAAGTGAGAATCATCACTGGCGACTCTGTACAAAGCGTAGAAGTGTGGGGCAAAGAGGGAAATCAAACTTTTCACTATGTGAGCAATATCCAGCTTGTTGACAGCAATTACGTGAGTACTTCGACCATCAACGACGACACATGGAGCTTCTCTATTGCTGGTTTCAGTAAGCCACGGAGGAAAAAATCCAGGACAGAGTGCACCACTCACTTCGTTGTTGGTTTCAACAACGCTGTGGGAATGCCGACAGGTGCCGACATTCAGCCCTTCAAATCATGGGAATTGTGGTGGATTGTGACCGATTGGACCTACCGCCCGTGGCGAAACAATCACTTTCTTTCAATGGGATTGGGGCTCGATTGGAGAAATTATCGCATGACTGATGACCTGCGTTTCGTGAAAGATAATCGGTCGGTTGCCCTCGACACTTACCCCACAGGCAGTAGTCCTCAGTTCTCTCGCATCAAGGTATTCAGCATCAATCTTCCAATTCGCTATGGTTACGAAGGCAAATGGTTTGGTTTCAGCCTCGGCCCAGTAATCAATTTCAACACTTATGGTAGCCTAAAAACACGCTACGAAAAGGATGGTCATGAGTTGAAAGATGTAGACAAAGATGTACGCATCACTCCGGTAACCGTTGATTTCATGGGTACATTCTCTATTCGCGGTGTTCCTGATTTCTATTTTAAATATAGTCCTTGCAACTTGTTGCGCGATGGCTATGGACCTAAGTTCAGAACCTTGTCGTTCGGACTAATGTTCTAGCACATGGATATGTAGTAATAAGGTGAAAACTAGATCAGTTTTCACCTTATCTATTTGTCGTCCATTTCTGCCTTTTCCAATTAGTGCAACTGGGTAAACCAAAATAATGGTTGCGTATGCGCGCATGTTGCCATCAATCGGATTAACAAACTGTCAACAGAATTGCTCAGTAAGTAACGTGTTGCCTAGAAAGATGGGACGTGCAAGGTTGAAGAACAAAACAGTATAAGTTAATGGTGAAGAACCGCTTGTAACCCATTAAGCGGCAATGAAAATGGGATTTTCCCGAAATCCAAGGCCGCATGCATGGACGTTTTGATGTTCTGAATGTGTCAAAAGATTATGCTGCTGTCCGCTAAAAGATTTAAAACAGCAAATAGGGTGTTCAGGTTGCCAGCAAACAGAAAAGTCGGTTTCACCTCTCACCACAAATAAGCCCCTTTCTGTTCTACACAAGCGAGATATTGCGGGCAACAGGTTGGGTTTAAAGGCGCAACTGGGTGAAACGTGAACGCCATACACGTTTCGTTGCTCTATATCATTACCTCAGTAATGACTTAAACTTGTTTGCATCATTACACCCATCATGTTTAGTCTTATCGCTTATGCCGAGAGATAGATGTCGGCCCTATCTCCGAAATCGTCTGTTTGCGATATGTTAATACGGTAAATATATTTTACAAAACATAGTCTTCGGCCGAACCTTTCTAGAAGAAAATAACCGCTAAATGCCACATAAAATGCGGCCAAACGATGAAATTTCAGCTATTTTTGAGTGCTTATCCCCTCCGATTTTGGTCATTTACTATGCTTTTGCATTTCTATTTGAAGAAAAATTCCCCAAAATTTGCATCCGCAATCACAAGAAAATGGTGCTTAATCGCTAGTTATTGCAAAGCATTTTGCACCAAAACGCAATGCAATATGCACCAAAACGCAATGCAATATGCACCAAAACGCATTGCAACATGCACCAAAACGCAGTGCTATATGCACCAAAACGCAGAGTAATATGTACCAAAACGCGAGGTAAAATGCTGCAGAATGCAGCAAAAAGCCATTAAAAGCACCATTTTAAGGGATATTTATAGGAATTTTGAACATTTTGAATGAGAAATTACTTGGTGGCGTTTGGTTGATCACTTCATATCGTTTTGCACCCCTAGTACATGCTAAGAAGCATGTTTTTGGGCCTTATTTATCGTAAAAATCGATAAATAAAGAGGTTACAAACTTTAAAAATACGCGTGAAAATCCGACCGATGCCTGGAAATTTTACGGCGTGGGCACTCATAATGTTAAAATTTGGTACAAATGTTTTACAGTCTTGTGGGCGTTATTCTGAGCCAATGTATGACTTTGTTGAATTTAATCCTTGTGCCACCAAAAGAACACTTACATAGAAGAGCTTTCGGGAAGAATGACAGTTTGAAAGGGAGCTTACTTTTCGAAAACGAAATCCGCAAAGCCTATTGATGGGCATTATGGATAGAGGAACTGAGCCGATTTGAAGTTTAGCGGACAGCAACAGACAAGCTACCACTGCTATCGAAGAAACGGCCCCGATGAATTTATCCCGAATTGGCGAAAGCTATGTAAGGCAGCTACGGCTCATTAATGAAAAAGCCTGCAACCAAAGAAGTTGGTTGCAGGCTTTTATTAGCTATAAATGTAGGACTCTTTCGCCCAAACGATGTCGCTATACAACTTTAAATTTATCCGCAGAAGAAAAGTACAATGAGCTGCGCCGTGAAAATACGCAAGAACATACTTAGCGGATAAACCGTGGAGTAGCCAATACCAGGTGCCTCGCGCGAGCAAATCTGGTTGGCGTATGCCAATGCGGGTGGGTCTGTACAGGTGCCAGCAAGCATTCCCATGATGGTGAAGTAATTAAACTTGTATACCAATCGGGTGATTGTGCCGACGATGAGGATGGGAATAACTGTTATGATGAAACCAGTGTACACATATTTAATTCCATCACCTTGTATAACAGTGTCCCAGAAATGCGCACCCGCCTTTATTCCAACGCTTGCAAGGAAAAGTGCCAAGCCTATTTCTCGAAGCATGAGGTTAGCTGATGTGGTTGTGTAGGTTATCAGCTTGAATTTATAACCGAAACGCCCAATAAGAATGGCGATAACCAACGGACCGCCAGCGATACCCAACTTGAGGGCGGCAGGGATGCCTTGGATGTGCAAAGGAATGCTTCCGAAAAGTATTCCCACGATGATGCCAATGAAGATTGTGGCCACATTGGGGGCATCCAAACGGCGAGCAGAGTTGCCAAGCACTTCGGCTACGCGGTCAACATGGTCTTCGGGACCGACAGCTACCACGCGGTCGCCGATTTGGAAACGGTGGCTTGGACTAGCAAAGAGGTTCATGCCTTGGCGAGTAATACGCGTGATGTTAACGCCATATACGCTAGTAAAGTGCATTTCGCGCAGCAATTTGCCATTGATGGCGGGGCGGGTAACCACAATGCGCTTAGAAACAAGGGGCTGTTCCTTATCTTCGTAAGCCCATTCTTCTGGTAGCTTTTCGCCGATAAACACCTGAATGGCCTCCGCATCGCTCTCTGCGCAGACAATAAGTGCTTCGTCGCCTACCGAGAACACAGTATCTTGCTGAGGAATGACCACTTTCCCATCGTGATACAATCTGGTGCATACCATATCGCGGTTTAGAAACTCGGAGATTTGGCCAAGCGTTCGTCCGTCAAGATACGAATTGTTCACCCTCACGTGCATGATATGTGGTTTGGCGTGTGGGTCTTCGTTTTCTTGTTCTGCGAGTTTTTCCTCTTCCTCTTGCAGGTCAACACGGCAGATGTACCTAACGGCTATAGTTGCACCGATGATGCCGAGCACACCCAAAGGATAGGCACACGCATACCCCGAAGCTATTTGCGGTAGACCATTGGGGAACGATTTCTCCATACTTGATAGGGCTTCGTTGGCTGCACCAAGACCAGGCGTGTTCGTTACTGCACCCGAAAGCGTTCCAACCATCATGGGGAGCGCATTGACGTCCGTAGTGTCGAAGAAGATGAAGTAGCAGGCAAACATCACAGCTACGTTCAACAAGATAAGGCTCACAGAAAGTAAGTTGAGCTTGATGCCGCCTTTCTTGAAACTTTCGAAGAAACCAGGGCCGACCTGCAAACCAATACAGAAGACAAAGAGGATAAGCCCAAAGTCTTGCATAAAGGTTAAAATGTTAATTGGAGCTGTGAACTTGATGTGTCCGGCAAGGATACCAACAAACAAAACGAAAGTTACTCCGAGCGATATTCCGCCAATTTTCACTTTTCCGAGTAACACACCGCCTGCAATGACGACTGAGTAGAGCAACACAATGTGCGCCACCG
Organism: Prevotella sp. HMSC073D09; assembly: GCF_001814145.1. Taxonomy (NCBI): domain Bacteria; kingdom Pseudomonadati; phylum Bacteroidota; class Bacteroidia; order Bacteroidales; family Prevotellaceae; genus Prevotella; species Prevotella sp. HMSC073D09. The sequence goes on from NZ_KV815065.1 coordinate 36,883, forward strand.
AGTCGTTGGTGTTAAAAAGAGCAATTAACCAGTCCATTTTTTTCGAGGATAGGGTTGTTTTTAATAGTTAAACATGTTGTTTGAGTGCAATTTAATCTTGTTCTTGTTGGTCGATGGCTTTTATCTTTTGGCGAACAAGTTCCAAGTCGTCTTTAAGTCTCGTCACTTTCCTGTTCATCTCGTCAACAAGACTGTTACCTTTCTTGCTTTTGGCGGTAAGGAAACCCAGGTTGTTCTCGTAAGTCTGGATTTCAGACTTCAAAGCCTCATACCGACGCATCAACTTGCCACGTTCGGTGTCAACCACGTCGGCACCTTTCTTTGCAAGGTTCTTCAAGTTGCTCTTAAAGTCGTCTAGTTTCTGGCTGGCAACCGAAATGTTCAGTTCCTTGTAAAGCTTGTCTACCGTATCGTGGAAATGTGCGTAAACCTTATCTTTCTCGTTGAAAGGCACATGGCCGATGGCGTTGTATTCTTCTATCAGTTGCTTGATGGCTTCAGCGGCATTGTCTGGCGTTGTTCCCATCATCTCTTTCAGCTTTGCGATAACAGCTTTCTTCTTGCTTAGGTTCTCGCGCTCTTCGCCTCTGGTACCAGCATGAGCTGCATTGCGGGCCTCGAAAAAGTGATTGCAGGCCGTGATAAAGTCGTTCCAAAGTTTATCGCCAAGCTTTCTGGGTACCATGCCAATGGTTTTCCATTCCTTTTGTAGGGCAATAAGCTTGTCGGCAGTAGACTTCCAATCTGTGCTTTCAGACAGTTGGCGTGCCTTTTCCACCAGCTCTTTCTTCTTTTCAGCGTTTTGCGCGTACTTCTCTTTCATGGCTTTGAAGAAGTCTGCCTTACGCGAGAAGAATACATCGCATGCAGTTCTGAAACGTTCGAATATCTTCACGTTCATCTTTTGCGGAGCAAACCCGATGGTTTTCCATTCAGCTTGTATGTCGATTATCTCCTTTGTACGTTTTTCCCAGTCGGCAGCACCTTTGTTTTCTGCTGCAACGATGGTTTCCACCTTTTCGCAAAGAGCAGTCTTTTTAGCAAGATTTTCCTCTTCGTTGGCGCGCATCTCTTCGAAATGTTGTTGGTGGCGCTTGTTTATTACCGTAGAGGCAGCCTTGAAACGTGCCCATATCTGCTCGCGTAGTTCTTTGGAAACAGGGCCTATTTCCCTATATTCCTGATGCAATTCTTGTAGTTGGTGGAATGCGCTGATGATGTCTTTCTCATCAGCTAAGCGCTCTGCGTTCTCACAAAGCCTCTCTTTCAACTCCAAGTTTTTCTTGAAGTCGTATTCTCTTGCCTCGTTGTTAAGTTTAAGCAAGTCGTAGAATTGCTCAACATAGAGTTGATAATTGCGCCACAATTCGTTGGCTTTATCTGCTGGAACGGCCTTGATTTCTTTCCATTGCTGTTGCAAATCCTTAAATGCCTGATACGACTTGTTGGCTTCATCTGGCGATGTAGCCATAGCTTTTATCTTCTCTATGATTTCTGTTTTCTTCTGGAGGTTTTCTTGTTTTTCTTGTTCTTGTTCCAGAAAGAGTTTCGCCCTTCTTTCTTTTATAACGCCCATCTGTGCTTTGAACGCCTCTTCAATGGGGTCGGGCGACACTTGATAGGCATCAGGGTCGCCGCCATTCTCCAAATATGCTTTTTGTTCGGCATCGCGTTCAGCAATGTGCAGTTTGTAGAATGTGGTTTTAAGGTTATCTATTTCCTCTTTGTCTGGTGTCTCGTTCTCGGCTACAATCTCTGTTGCTCGCCTTAGAATTTCTTCTTTAGACTTATAGGTCTTTTTGCTAGTATCGTCTGCTGCGTTCTCTAGCAGGGCTTTCTCTTGAGAGTCCATCATTTATTATGATTTAGTTGATTATAACAATTACACGTTGGTTGATTGCGGTGCAAACTTAAATAAAAAAGTCGAAAGCACCTAATTTTAGTACATCTTTTTTTACTATTCTACTTTTAAAGCAAACGTTTCGCTCGCAAAATCCACCACGACAGCCCCGAAACAAGGAACGAGAGGATGATGGCCACGGCAAATCCCCACTTGCTTTGCTCCATTCCGTTGATGAGGTTCATTCCGAAAAGCGAGGCGATGAGTGTGGGAAACATCATAATGATGCTCACCGAGGTTAGTGTACGCATCACTGTATTCATGTTGTTGTTGATGATGCTCGAATAAGTGTCCATTGTAGATTCGAGAATGTCCGAATATATGCTTGTCGTTTCTCTTGCCTGAGTCATCTCGATGTTTACATCCTCGATGAGGTCGGCATCCAGTTCGTCCACTTGCAGTTTGAATTTTAGTTTCGACAGTAGGTTTTCGTTACCGCGAATGGAAGTGTTGAAATAGGTAAGCGAATCTTGTAAGCGGCTCAGTCCGATTAGCGACTCGTTGTTTACGTCTTGGTCTAGGTTATGTTTTGCTTTCTCTATGAGGATGTTTATTTGTTTAAGGCGTTTTAGATACCACACGGCGGACGAGAGAAAGAGACGGAATATCATGTCTACATGGTCGGTGAATCCCGCTCCTCGTTTCTGCTGATAGCTTACGAAGTCTATCATCATATTGGTTTCGTAATAACAGACAGTGATGGTTACGTCGCGTTTGTGAATGATACCCAAGGGGACGGTGGTGTATGGCGTTCGCGAACGTATCTCCTTAACGTATGGTATGCGAAGGATGATGAGCATCCAGCCGTCGTCGTATTCGTAACGGGCGCGCTCGTCGGTGTCGCTGATGTCTGAAAGGAAATAGTCGGGAATGTTAAAACGTTCTTCAAGAAGGGCTTGGTCTTCTTCTGTTGGACACGTAACCTGTATCCAGCAATTGGGTTGCCACTCGTCAATGACCTTTAATGCAGAATTGAAATTCCAATATGTTCTCATAATGCTAATCTTCAAATAAAACGGAGCAGAAGATTAGCCTGTTTGAGCTTAACCTCCTACAAAAAAGATAAATCTATCCGAATGATAATCGTCCATGTATTGGGTGTTATTATTTCTATGGTGCAAAGGTAATTAAAAATAAGGAAACAACGATTGGGTTTTCTTAAAAAACTTTATCGTAAATGGTTTGTTTGCATGAAGAGGGGCATGTCAGGCTCAATGGTATGGAATTTAATTGTCAATTCATTTTCAATGAGGTTTTTGTTTTTAATATATTTCAGGCTTACTTTACCTAACCTACACCTTATATTATAAGAGGCTGTAGAAAGAGTAGGAGTTAAAGGCCTAACAAACGTGATAGGTAACAATAAATGACACGTTTTTCAGAAATGTTCTTGCCATTTGAAAATCAAGTCTTTCCACCTCTCATCTATGTGCCACGGAATAACAGGAAAATAATAGCTAAATAAATGTGAATTGCAAAATAAATACACGACAAAGTTTGTAAAGAATAAAACTTTTCCATATCTTTGCATCAACTAATATCTGAAAGGCAGTGCCCCATGAAACGCGCCCAATAAGGGAATAGAAGGCCATGAACATCAATAGAGGGGAAACAACGCCTTGATAACATCTATTTGTACCGTGCATCATGAAAAATAATAACATCAAGAAGGCATATTGCCTCATTGCATTTTTGGTTCATTTCACCTGTGCCAATGCAGTACAGGTGAGCCAAGGAGCAGCGTTCGACATTGCAAGTAAATACTTTAAAAAGCCCGAACTCGTAACAAGAAGTACCTTAAAGCCTGAGGGTGACCCCGCATTCTATATATTCACCAACAGCGGGCACAAGGGGTTTGTTATCGTTTCGGGCGAAAGCGACCTGCCTCCAATATTGGGATATGGCAATCGGTTCACGCCAAACGAGGCCAGGCTGCCCGACTATTTCTATTCGTTGCTGCGCCATTACGAGCTGTTGGTAATGGCATATCGCTGCAACAGGGTTGGATTTTCAAAGTCTGCGCTAAATGTGAAGAAAGAAATAAAGCCGCTCTTGTCGTGTACTTGGAATCAAGAAATGCCTTTCAAACTCCATACTCCAAAAGAAAACAACGTGAACATGCCAACTGGCTGTGTTGCAACAGCAGTTTCCCAACTGATGTACTACAACAAATGGCCGACTAAACGTCCGCCAAAGTTTGTTGATCAGTCAGGAACGAATGCCCAAAAGAGTAGTGTTTATCTGTGGAATGAGATAAAAGACAATAGCACACAGATGGGCGAGGTGGGCAAAGATGCCGTTGGCGTGCTGCTAAGCGACGTGGGGAAGGCTGTAAACATGAAGTACGAAGCCAAAGGAAGCATATCTAACATGCAGTGGGCATTAGATGCCTTGCGCAAGAATTTTGACTATTCAGTGAAACATATTAGTAAGGAATACATGCCCAAAGGGATGTTTTATGAACTTGTAATTAACGAATTGGCCAATGGCTACCCCGTACTCATTGGCGAAAGCAGTCATTCGTTCTTGCTCGATGGCATCGACAAGCAAGGCTACATCCACGTAAATTGGGGGTGGGCAGGCGAAAACGATGGCTGGTTCGACTTTGCCACGCTCTACACTCCACTCGACGACGAAGTCTTTGGCACCGATATCTTCGCCTTGGAAATGGAGGCTGTGCTGGCTCATCCTAAGACTGGACGCCATGTTCAATTTAAAAACATTAGGGGATTGGAGGCACAAGCTGTTGATGCATTTAAGTTCTTACAGCACGAGGTACCCAGAAACTTCCCCATCCAAGCCTGCTTGAAGAATATCGGTACATACAACGAAAGCAATGGCGACCTAGGTCTCTTTACAGGTAAGGTGGGATTGGCGGTATATGATATGAAAGGTAAGCTGATTAAAGTTGTGGAATTTAAGGACCCGGCCCTGCAATGGTCGAGCATGTTCATCACCAAGGATCTTCGGTTTAACAACATTAACCTTGCCGAACTGCCCAATGGCACGTACACGGTGAAACCTGTCTCCAACGAATTGGTGGCCAAACCCGATAAGTTTTCTGGCTGGCAACCCATTGCTTACAGCAACACACAAACGCTTGTGGTTTCTAAAAACAAGGTGAGTGTTGAGTCGTATGAATGGAAAGACAAACGCATGGACTATACATTTAACGCAAATACAAGGCTAAGCGCTAAGGAAAAATAAGTTTGAAGGCTTGCAGTTGTTGTGAATATCTTTATCCACCGCCGAATAATATGGTCGAAAAACGTTCGTCAGCCTACCACGTCACACCATGTACAAGGTGTGGTGGTGAGCGGACGATGCTACTTTTGGGTACGTCCTGTTTTCACTTGGTCGTGTCAATTTTCGTTTCTCATAGCAGGAAATGCGCGTTTTCTAACCTTTGCAATGGCCAGACAAACATTGGCTTTGTACGTAGGGTATAACGAAAACGCGCCTTCCTTGGTTTAAGAATTAATTCTCCATGTCGGGCCAACTGCTCTAAGCATTTCCCAATTGGTTGTCCTGTATAATGAATAACTCATTATTTGGCATTAGGTTATCCCGCATTCTTCATACACACGCTATTATACCTACCGCAAGGATAACATTCACAATCTAACAAAAGCGCTCTTACTTATCGCCTCCATTAGAGAGTTGTCTTGGAATGGTTTTTATCTTGAACCCCTTAAAAAACACTAAAAAGATGATGCCTTTCGCTGTAAAATCAATAACTTTGCACAATAGCGCATACAAACACCACCATCAAGGCAATTATGCGCGTATCGCGGCGTGCTGAACGATAACGCGCAAGACCTTGCACGATGGTGCAACTTTCACATAACCTATTATATCATTGCTGTATGAAAGATTTCTTAAAATCCGCACTTGCATCCGCCCTCGGAGTGCTTATTTTCTGTCTCTGTTGTTTTGCTTTCATGATAATGAGCATCATTGGCATGATTGCTTCGGCCGACACTGAGACAAAACTGAAAGACAATTCCGTATTGACAATCAACCTTTCTGGTACCATCAGCGAGATGGCTGCCCCAGACGTGTTGGGCTTTTTATCGGGCAACACCATCGAAAACAATGCGCTGAACGACATGTTGCTGGCCATCAGAAAAGCAAAAAACAATGACGACATAAAAGGAATATACCTTGAAGCAGGGCCATTGGCCGCAGGATTCTCCACGCTGCAAGAGTTGCGCGACGCCTTAGCCGACTTTAAGAAGAGCGGCAAATGGATTGTTGCCTATGGCGACACCTACACCCAAGGTTGCTATTACGTGGCTTCCGTGGCCAACCACATTTTCCTTAACCCACAAGGACAGGTAGATTGGCACGGATTGTCTTCGCAACCCTATTACATTAAGGACCTCGCCGCCAAGTTCGGCGTGAAATACCAAGTTGCGAAGGTGGGCACATTTAAGAGTGCAACGGAGATGTTCACCGAAACGAAGATGAGCGATGCCAACCGCCTGCAAGTATCTATGTATCTCAATGGACTATGGGCCAATGTTTGTAAGGCCGTTTCCGAGAGTAGGAAGATAAGTATTCCCGCACTTAACACATACGCTGACGAATATCAATTGTTTGCCGATGCACAAAGCCTTGTAAAGAAACGTTTTGTAGACAAATTGCTTTATGCCGACCAGGTGAAAGGCGAAGTGAAGAAACTGCTTGGCATCGATGCCGACAAAAGCATCAACCAAGTAGGCGTTACGGCGATGTGCAATGTGTCACAAGATGCTGACACCGACGACGGGACCATCGCCATCTACTACGCTGAGGGCGATATTGTACAAATTGCACCTGGGGGAATGTTCAATAACAATACAAGTATTGTATCGAAAGACATTTGCAAAAGCCTTGAAGACCTCAAAAATGATGACGACATCAAGGCCGTGGTGCTGCGCGTTAACTCGCCTGGCGGCGACGCATACGCCTCTGAACAGATTTGGCATCAAGTTACCGAACTGCGTAAGAAGAAACCCGTTGTCGTGTCGATGGGCGATTATGCAGCCTCTGGAGGTTATTATATGAGTTGTGGAGCCAACTGGATTGTGGCCGAACCTAACACGTTAACTGGCAGTATCGGTATCTTTGGGGTGTTCCCCGACCTTAGTGGACTAGTTACCGAAAAGCTTGGAGTGAAGTTCGACGAGGTGAAGACCAACGCCAACAGCGCTTTTGGCAACGTTGCTGCACGTCCTTTCAGTGCAGCAGAGATGGCTATGCTCCAAGGTTATATCAATCGTGGCTATGCAACTTTCCTTAATCGCGTGTCGCAAGGAAGGAAAATGTCTGTTGCCAACTTAGATAAGATTGCCCAAGGGCGTGTGTGGTTAGGTATAGATGCCTTAAAAAATAAACTTGTAGACCAGCTGGGTGGAATTAAAGATGCGGTAGAAAAGGCCGCACAATTAGCTAAAATTAAGGATTATGGCGTGTCTGAATATCCAGCGCCAGCTAGTTGGCAAGACCAATTGTTCAACAGTGTGGTTCCCCGCAACACACTGGACGAGCAATTACGACTAACTCTTGGTGCCGCTTACGAGCCTTTCATGCTCATTCGCAAAATTAATCAGCGCGAAGCCATACAAGCTCGTTTGCCTTTGGAACTTAACATCAGATAAAAATAAACATGAGGACAGAAGGCGATTTCATCAAAATCCACGAATGGCTCACGCCTTTAAGCTGGCTCTATGGGTTAGGCGTAGGGTTTCGTAACCTGCTGTTTAGACTTGGTGTGCTCAAGTCCAGAGCGTTCGATATACCCGTAATATCGGTGGGTAACATCACCGTTGGCGGTTCAGGCAAAACCCCACACGTGGAATATCTTGTGTCGCTACTGCTGGATAAGATGAAAGTTGCCGTTCTCTCGCGAGGATATAAGCGAAAGAGTAAGGGTTATGTGCTGGCCAGCAACGAAAGCACGATGTCGCAAATTGGCGATGAACCCTACCAAATGAAGCAGAAATTCCCGGCACTGTATGTGGCCGTAGATAAGAAAAGAACGCGAGGCATAGACAGGTTAACGAGTGATGAACAAACAAAAGACGTTGATGTGATATTGTTAGACGATGCTTACCAGCACCGTTACGTTAAGCCAGGGGTGAACATACTCCTTGTAGACTATCACCGACTCATCATCTATGACAAGCTTTTACCTGCTGGGTGCTTGCGCGAACCACAAGAAGGCAAGTCGAGAGCCGACATTGTGATTATCACCAAATGCCCCAAAGACCTGCGACCAATGGAGTATCGGGTGCTGATGAAAGCCCTAGACCTCTATCCTTATCAGTCGCTCTACTTCACCACATTGGTGTACGACGACCTAAAACCTGTATACGGAGAGGGTTCCATTGCACTGAACAGCTTGCCAAAAGCATGCAATGTGTTGCTGCTCACAGGCATTGCATCGCCCAAACAAATGCAAACCGACTTAGCAGTGTACAAATTCAACCTGCACCAGCTTGCTTTTCCCGACCATCATAACTTCTCAAAAAAGGATGTTCGCACCATTAACAACAAGTTCGCCGAACTTCCTTCGCCAAAGATAATTATCACCACAGAGAAAGATGCATCGCGCATCAAGTTCATAGAAGGATTCGAACAAGAAGTTAAGGATAACATGTACGCCTTGCCAGTACGCATCCAATTTATGCTGGAACAGGAGGAAAGCTTTAACAATAAAATTATAAACTATGTACGAAAAAATTCAAGAAACAGCATCCTGGTTAAAACAAAGGATGACAACAAGTCCCAAAACGGCAATCATTCTCGGAACGGGGCTGGGCCAATTAGCTTCAGAAATAACTGACAAATACGAGTTCCCCTACAACGAAATACCTAATTTTCCCGTTTCCACTGTCGAAGGACATGCAGGAAAACTTATCTTTGGCAAGCTGGGTGGCAAGGACATCATGGCTATGGAAGGGCGTTTCCACTTCTATGAAGGTTACGATATGAAGGAAGTTACGTTCCCCGAACGTGTGATGTACGAGCTAGGTATCGAGACACTCTTCGTTTCTAACGCATCGGGTGGCATGAATCCCAACTTCGTTATCGGCGATTTGATGATTATCGACGACCATATCAACTTCTTCCCAGAACATCCTTTGCGTGGAAAGAATTTCCCAACTGGCCCGCGTTTCCCCGATATGCACGAGGCTTACGACAAGCAGTTGCGCGACTTGGCCGACCAGATAGCCAAAGAAAAGGGCATCAGGGTTGTGCACGGCGTTTACGTTGGTGTGTCGGGTCCAACCTTCGAAACGCCTGCTGAGTACAAGATGTACCACAGATTGGGAGGCGATGCCGTTGGCATGAGTACCGTTCCCGAAGTTATTGTGGCACGTCATTGCGGCATTAAGGTGTTTGGAATGAGCATCATCACCGACCTAGGACTGGAAGACCAGCCCGTGGAAGTAAGCCACGAAGAGGTTCAGGTGGCCGCTAACAAGGCACAGCCGCTGATGACAGAGATAATGAGAGAAATTATTAAGCGTAGCTAAGGATTATAGTTAAAATCCAATATCGATGGAATAGGGTGGGGAGGCATTGTCTTTAGCACAAACTTTGTGGCAATCGAGATGCCGTCCCACTCAGTATAGCAAACACCAGAATATGGTGTTTGTGCTGCCATATTGCCAGCCAAAACAAAGCGATTGCTTTTGTAAATACAAGTAAGAGCTGACATTCACACCCCTTGAAACAAATAACAGACAATGACAGAAATATCCGCGCTTGGTGAGTTTGGACTGATAAAGCGCCTAACAAAAGACCTCAAAACCAACAACGACGCAACCCTATATGGCGTGGGCGACGATTGTGCCGTGTTGCATTATCCCGATAGCGAGGTGCTTGTCAGCACCGACATGTTGATGGAAGGCGTGCATTTCGACCTCACTTACATCGACATGTACCACTTAGGGTTCAAGTCGGCACAAGTAAACATCAGCGACATCTTCGCCATGAACGGCACTCCTCGCCAACTCATCGTAAGCTTGGCGCTAAGCAAACGCTTTAAGGTGGAAGACCTTGAAGAGTTTTACGCAGGATTGCGCGCTGCTTGCGAACAATGGAAGGTAGATATTGTTGGCGGCGATACCACATCGTCTTATACGGGTTTAGCCATCAGCATCACTTGTATCGGCGAATCTCCGAGAAATGAAATTGTTTACCGCAACGGCGCAAAAGACACCGACTTGATATGTGTGTCTGGCGATTTAGGAGCGGCTTACATGGGCTTACAACTTCTCGAAAGGGAGAAAACCGTATATTACCAACAAGTAGACGAGGCCAGAAAGAAGAACGACCAACTGGCTCTACAACAGCTAAAAGCCTTCCAACCCGACTTCGCCGGTAAGGAATATCTCTTGCAAAGACAATTAAGGCCAGAGGCCAGAGGCGACATCATTAAGCGATTGCGCGAAGCTAATATCAAGCCTACCGCGATGATGGACATTTCTGATGGGCTTAGTAGCGAGCTATTGCATATCTGCGACCAAAGTAACTGTGGGTGTAGGGTTTTCGAAAAGAACATCCCCATCGACTATCAAACAGCGGTGATGGCCGAAGAGATGAATATGAACGTAACCACTTGCGCCATGAATGGTGGCGAAGACTATGAGTTGCTGTTCACCGTTCCCATTGGCGACCATTCCAAAATCGAGCAAATGGAAGGTGTTAAACTCATTGGACATATCACAAAGCCCGAGTTTGGTAAACAGCTTGTCGCTCGCGATGGTACCGAGTTCGAGATAACAGCCCAAGGTTGGAACCCTTTACAAGGGCAATAGGTCTCTAAGGCATCCCGTATGCCATTCTCTGATGAGAACAAAAGCTTTGAAATACAATTTTCAAACAGCAGGACTACCATTTGCATTCCATGTGATGGTGCTTCTTATTAAGCTCCCGATTTCACGATGAAATCGGGAGTTTTTGTTATATCCCATAGCAAGTGTGCCTTGTTCTAGTGGGTTTGTTCAGGTCGTTGCCTATGCGCGTACATACACACATGATTGTTTTTTTGTCTAGTTTTTAGTAAGAAATTTAACATTAAGAGTGCCCTTTTTGTCTACCAATCGTCCACCTTGGCGCAAAAAATCGATTCTCGCGAAAGTTGGTTTTGATGCAAAAAGGGGGTAGCATGTGCATACGACAAAATGAATATTTATTTCAAGAAACCGCCATTTGCACCCATTTTGGGGCTATTAGCGGCTAAATGTACCGCAATATGCCGCTAAATGCAGTGCGTTTTGGTGC